>JAJQGQ010000285.1 GCA_021200395.1 Erysipelotrichaceae bacterium | reverse complement strand
CCCCAGATTATCAGACATTACAACAATTCTTTTCCTATTTATCACCGAAAATATTATAACATATTGATTGATTTTATACCATTTATATTTTCACATAATTATAAGCTATTTGTGAAGTTTCTATGGATGAAATGGTTTCTCCATCAATAACAATATGAATATCATTAATATCTTCTAAAGATGTTAGTGATAAAACAATAAGTTCTTCTAGATTTTTGTCAATGGTTTCATTATCTAATAAAATATTGTTATCTAATTCGATAGTTAATATATGATCATTGATATAAGCATCTATTAAATGAATGTTATTTTGGATATAATGAAGAATGGTACTTACTTGTTCATATAACGAGGCATTTTCATCAATGCGATAAGTTGTAGGTACATAATATTGATAATCATTTATATTTTTGTTTTGATAAATCATGACAGGTAACGTATTATGCAAATAAGTTTCGCTAGTTGCTTGTTCAAAGTTATTAAGACCTAATGTTGAAGATAAGGCTGATAAAGGTATATCACTATTGGGAAGATAAGAAACATTTTCTCCATCAATTTGAATTTCTAAACTTTCAACTTCACTATAATGAGACATCGTAAATGCTAAAGTTTCCATAATATCTAATGCATTATTGCTATATAAAGCATTATTAAAATTAATAGTTAAAACACTATTATTTAAATCAACACCCAATACTTCTAAATCTTCACTAAAGACAGGATATAAACCATAATCCTCCATATCAGAAGATTTCATAACATCAATACGATTAATCACATCTTCTTCAATATCAACAGCACCATAAAAATTTAATGAAATCGGTATGAGTTCATCATCACTATCTTTAAATACAACAGTTTGTAAATAAGAATTTGTTTCATCTGTCGTTTCATCATGTAAATAAATATAGCTAACAAAGGCTAATGCGACAACAAAAAGGCTAACGATAACTATTTTGAATTTCATGGTAAACACCTCATATTATTGTATGTAGACTCATATAAAATATGAAAAAAAGGATCATAAAGATCCTAAGTATTCTTCTAAAGTTAAATCATTTTCATACATATAGGTAGCTGCTTCAACACCTACATAACGATAAATATGAGCATCATAAGAGTGATTTGTAATAGAAGCTTTTTGTTTTGGATATCTTAATACAAATCCATATTTATAAGCATTTGTTTCCATCCATTTTGACAATTCTGTCTGATAAAAATCATTATAGCTAATACCTATTTCACCAACACTGATACTTAATCCTAATTGAAATTCATCATAACCAACATCTTCATCATCTAAAGAATCGCTAGCAGTATAAGCTTCTCTAAGTAAGAAATTTTCATTAAATGCCTTGATATCATTATGCATTTCTATTAAAGCATTATAAGCATCACTGCGTAAATACATAGTATAACGGACTCTAGATATATCTTGACATAATATTAAATCATTAGCTTCATATTGACCTATATAATGAGTAGAGTCTACTAAAGTTGTGACATCATCTGGGGTATAAACAACATGACATCCTTCTGCAAGATCGGTTGTTAATAATTCATTAAGAGTATCTTTGGTATAACAATTCGTTAAACTTGTCATAATATTACTAAATTGATTTTCGTCAATACCATCATCGATAAAATAAGCTAAATAGGTTTCACAATCAATAATATAACTATAATCATCTTCATCATATAATGGTTTTAGCAAGACATAATATGTAACATAATCAAAATTAAAGTTTTCTTGATTCAAAAATGCTAATTCTAGACCATTACTCATTAATATATCTGCATAATCATAAGCCTTATTATTATATAAATAAGTTAAACGATCCGCCAATTGATTACCTACATCTAATATGTCCGTTATACTATCATAACGTGATGAATCATTTAAAGCATTATAATATTGATAATAAGGTAAATAAAATGCATCATATGTCAAATAATCAATAAATAAATCTATAGAAATTTGATTATCTATTAAATAAGTTTGTTCGTCTTCATCTAAATATTTTTCAATTAATACACGATTATCATTATTAATGCCATTCACACGATAAAACTTATCAAACCTAAGATTCACTACATAGAATGAACATCCAAATAATAAAGTAATAATCAAAAATAGATGCCAAATTTTCAATTTCATGTGATCACCTGCTATCCATTATATAATAATATAAAACTTTTGAAAGAGAAGAAATTGATTCATAAATCAATTTCTCCTAATTTAACCAATTCTAGTAATGCCTGTAAACGAGATTCAACCCCTAATTTACAAATCACATTAGAAATATGATTACGCACTGTTTTTTCACTAATACAAAGTTTATTAGCAATATCTTTAGTAGAAAAACTTAAAGCTAAAAGATGAAATATTTCTTTTTCTCGTAAAGTAAGTAAGGAATGCATCATAACCTCCCCTACTATTATATGTAAAAATCACGATGAGGTGTCATGCAATGATGTATAGAGTTGCTCAGCAACGTTTTTAGGTAAGATTTGTTGTAAATCTTCTAAGGAAGCTTCTTTCATTTTTTTGACACTCTTGTATTTGTTGAGTAATTGTTTTTTACGTTTAGGACCAATCCCATCGACTTCATCTAAAATTGATGAAAACAATGATTTAGAACGAACATTTTTATGAAAGCTAATAGCATAACGATGGACCTCATCTTGCATTCTAGTTAAGAGAAAAAACAATTCACTTTTAGGATTTATAGGAATCTGTTGTCCATCTCGGTCTAATAACATTGCTGTTGAGTGTTTATCATCCTTAGCAAGTCCACAGACAGTTATCGGCATATTGAGACTATCTATAACTTCTACGGCCGCATGAATTTGTCCTAATCCACCATCAACAATAACCATATCAGGAGGTGTTAATCCCTCACTAAGTACACGGAAATAGCGACGATAAATAACCTCTCGCATGCTAGCATAATCATCGGGGCCTTCTACTGTTTTTATTTTAAATTTACGGTAATCTTTCTTAGAAGGTAAGCCATCCTTAAAACAAACCATACCTGCCACTGCATAGGCACCTTGTATATTAGAATTATCAAATAATTCAATCGTATGTGGTGTGTAGATATGTAATAATTCACCTAATTGTTGCATAGCACCAATGGTTGCTGCTTCATTTTTTTGTTTAAGTGCAAATTGTTTTTCTAGTGATTCTTTAGCATTTTCAATAGCCATATTGACTAATTGATATTTATTTCCTCTTTGTGGCTGGATAATCTTACAGTCTAAAATTTCTTTTAAAATAGCAATATCTAAAGCCTTTGGTAAAAGTAATTCCTTAGGTAATGTATTATTTTGATAAAAAGTGACAATAAATTGTTGAATATCTTCTTGTTCATTATCACTGACAGGTATCAAATCTAAATTACGGGATAAGAGCTTACCGCCACGCATAAAGAATAATTGAATACTTAAATAGCCACGATCTATATAATAACCTAATATATCTCTATCAATATTATCATTAAATTGAACATGTTGTTTAGCCGTTACATATTGAATATGTTCTATAAGATCTCGATATTCTTTAGCTTCTTCATATTTCATTTGCTCACTTGCTGATAACATTTTTTGGGTTAACTCATCTACTTTTTCTTTGATATCACCATTCATAAGCTTAGTAATAGATTTTTTTATTTTGACATATTCATTTTGATCAACTTCATTGATACATGGGGCTAAGCATTGTCCTAAGGAATAATAAAGACAGGGTTTAGCAGGTATGGAATGACATTTTCTTAGTGGGTATAAACGATTCAACAGCTTAAAAGTATCTCTGGCAGCTGTAGCATCGGGAAATGGGCCAAAATGTTTGGCTTTTTTTTCTTTCGCATGACGAACTATTTTTAATGTTGGATGTTCCTCTTCAGTCATTTGAATATAAGGATAATATGTATTATCCATAAACATAATATTATATTC
>JAJQGQ010000071.1 GCA_021200395.1 Erysipelotrichaceae bacterium | reverse complement strand
ACATATTATTGAATATATGAAATATTTGCTGTTTAGTTAATTGAAACATATATAAATGATGTTCAGCTTGAGAAAATCATGTATAGTCAAAGGAATTATCTAAGAAATTGTATATTTGCATATGTAATGCAAAGAAGGTGTTTTCATAATACCTTCTTTTGTAGTGTATATTGATTAAAGAGGTCTCATGCATTTAAGCTAACAAATTAGGCTTAAATATTTTTTAACAAGTGAATCAAAGGTCTTTCATAAAAAATTAGTCCAATTATTAAGGACTTAAAAAATTTAATATGTCAAAATTTTACTTTGTTTTAAAGTATGAAAAACTTTATAAGATAAAAGTTAATTAATTATTTGCGTGTTTCGTGCCTACCATTCGCATATACGTCACCACTCTAATAAAAAATAGAATCTAGAAAAAGTTATCAGTATATAGTACATAATACTTTTTAATGATCTTTAGATTTCATCAAATTCATTTATTCCAATTCCTTAATTGTTTCAAGAAACAAAGGTTAAAATAATTGTAAGATGTACTAAAATAAAATGGGGTTTTGTTGAGCACTCAAAATTTATGGGGTGCTCATTTTGTTATTTTTGGGCCCCATTTTAACTTTTATGGGGTTAAAGCTGTTTCTTATTTTCCTAAATTGATATATTATAGATTCATACAAATCTTTAGAAAGGAAAAAAGAAAAAGCAGAAGTTACAGTTTCTCAGGCTCTAATTTCTCTGCTTTTCCAAAGGATCATCGTTAAATGACTTCCAACAACGTTATGTTACAAGAATTTATTACTTTTATCAAGCCTATTTTAAATAATACTGATATAAATTTCATGAACGTTGTATCAATAGATGAATTTGAAAAATTGAAAAATACTTACTGGATCAGATTACTAAAAAGCAATTAAAAAGTAACAGTGATGACGAATCAACTGATAATAATAATAATACCATTAATAAATCACTTATGCATATACATCTTGCACATGATTGTAATCAGGATGACGAAAAATGCGATTCATCGGATTTAAAATATATTTTTAGTTATCCTAGAAACTATATCATTTTTGATTCTAAAAACAAAAAAAGTCATTGATAATTTAATTTATATTCCTGTTTTTAAATGCAATAATTGCGAGCATTATCATGCTTTACTTCCTTCTATCATTATAGTTCCATATTGCCAGTATTCTTTATTTTTTATCTTAAGTGCTCTTTTTGCCAAGAAGTATTCGAATATTACTATTAATGAAATTGCTGAAACTTTTCAGATTTCCATTTCCACACTTTATCGTTGGGAAAAAAGGTTCTCGGCCTATTTAGGATGCTATGAAAAGATAAGAGGTCACCTTAATATGAATATATTCATTGCACTTATAATTGATCATACTGCTGTTATTAATAAAATATACGAAAGTTATTCGAGAACACTTATGCAGACAGCTCTGATTATTGATGATTCATAATTTTCAGCTATGAAACCAGGTAATTAAATACTATGAGAATATGCATATCGTGTTTACTCCTTTATACTGTAATTGTCAGGAAAATATTGTACAAAATTTCATTTTTAATAATAAGGATCCTGTTTTCCCGACCATTGAAAGGAGAAATTTTATATGAACAATGTTGCTTCACCACCTGCTGCATTGCCATTTGCATCTGATAATACCCCTATTGCGTCTGTTGTTGCAGAAAATGATATCATGAAATTCTTTAACCTTGAATCCAATGATATCAAGGATTTCTCAATAACACATGCCCAGGATGGTATTTACATTCATATCAGACTCAATGTCAAACCTCATGTGTGCCCTGTGTGCAGAAAGAGAACACAGAAAATCAAGGATTATGTTCCAAAGAAAATCATTCACTCTGTTCTCAATGGTGAAAGATGCTACATCCTCTACGATGTCAGAAGATATAAGTGTCCTCACTGCGGAAAACAAATCCCTTTACAACTAGCAGTCAAAGGGTCTCTACAGCGACTGTATATAATATCCTGTGGGATCTTAAGTCTCCAACCGAAACTTTTACTTCCGTGGCTAAACGATATAATGTTTCTAAAACTACAGTTATCAATATTTTTGATAAAAACATTCATGTCTCACGCAAGCCTCTTCCTGAATGTCTTGGCATTGATGAAGTATATGCATTCAAATCACATGACAGTCCATATGTATGTGTACTTGTTGACTGTGCAACCAGTGAGGTTATAGATATTCTTCCTTCAAGAAAGAAGGACTACCTTATAAATACTTTACATAAGATCATTTTCACATTATCCAGGAATTAAACAGATGCGTCAATGCTGTTAGAATGTCAGTCCAGAATAAATATTACTCTACTATCAAAAAACTAGGCAAAAAAGACAGGTGCGATCTGTCCAGAGAAGAATTAATTCTTTTAGATGATGCCAAAAAACACTATTATGTGCTCAAAAAGTTTCACTGTCTGCTTTTATCAAATGACGGTGATAATAAAGTATCCGATCCCAATATTGAGAAAAAATTCAACAGGGTGCTTAACGGTTATAACAACTATTATGATCTTTACGATTATATGGTTAAAGATGATCCTGAACTTGATATGGCCTATGACCTTAAATATGAAGTTACTGAATTTTACAGAAAATGCAGATATGATAACGCAAAACAGTGCCTTGAAGAAATCATTATTGATTTCAGAAGCTGTCCTGTAGAATCTATGAGTAAGTTTGCGAATACTCTCTCTGTATGGAAAAATGAAATAATAGCCAGCTTTATGATTATTGATAATACTGGTAAGAAGATGAATACTGCAATTGTTGAAAATCGAAACAAGACAATCAAGCTTATCAAGCATTCGTCTAACGGCTTTCTCAACTGGAGCAGATTTCGTAACAAGTGCTATACTCCCTAAACAATAGTGAAAAAGTCAATATAAATTTAACTGATTGGAGGCCAGATAAATGAAAAGAATATACAAAATTATCATTGATGATGAGGAATTCGATGATGTAATGATAGAAGAAGATGAGTATACGGAAGAACTGTTAAGAAATATTAACTGTCTTAATACAAATTATACTCGTTTGGATAATGATATGGATAAGATTTACAATTTATTGAATGTTATTGTGGATTTCTTCATCACACCATCTTCTGATAATTCAGATAATACCAGTGATGATGCTTTAGATAACACTATTAATGATGATTTAGACAATTCCGAAATCTTGTTTTAATTGATTTTACTGTAAATGAAAATGGGGTGGTTCTCACCCCACTTTATTTGATAATCAAAATATTTGCAACCCCAAATTATTTTACATTACCAATTGTAAAATCAGCTAAATAAACTCGTTTATTTAGCAACAAGTATTACTATTTTAACCTTTAACCTAAAACAATAAATTATTCAGCATAAAACGAATTTAAATGATGGTAACTTAACTGCAACTCAAATGGTAACATTGTATAGACAGGTGGTCATTTATTTTACGAATAATCTGTTAATTAACTATTTTTATAATATAATTTATGTATATATATATTCGATATCATTTTCATATTTACCAATTAAAGAGTGTTTTCCTTTAATAAAATTGTCAGTAAAAACAAAGTCAAGATTTTTATCATTGTCGTGTCCAATTATTTTTGCTTTTAGTACCAAGACAGCATTACCAGGGCTAGGATCAGTGATTTTTTTTAGACATTCTAATACTTTTAAAAAATTTGAATCACTATTTTCATCATATTTATCAGACCAATTATCTAGACAAACTTGTAAACACATTGTGTTATTAATTAATTTTAAATCGTCATCTTTTATTTGATGTATAAATCTGCATCTAAAATTAAAAATCTCAACAATTTTTTTCTTATTTTTAGTATTAAATTCAAATCTTAAATTACTAATGTTATTCATTATAGTTTCTTCCATTTTGTTTCCTCTTTCCTATTTACAATATAACAA
>JAJQGQ010000240.1 GCA_021200395.1 Erysipelotrichaceae bacterium | reverse complement strand
TATTAATGGAGTAAGGTTATCATATTAATATTTTAATAAATAAACAGAGATACTATATAATAAAGTATGTTGTTATTAAAAAAATTGAAAAAATTTAAAATAAAAAAAAGAAAAACCACTATTTTCACGCGTATATAAATAATAGGAGGTTTTTTTATGGCAAAATATAATATTGAATTACAAGATGAAGAAAAAGCATGTGGCGCTTTTTGTATTTTAATGATTTTAAAGCATTATGGTTTTAAAGAAGAAGTGAAGGAAATTAAAGAAAAGGCGCGTATGAATCAAAATGGCATATCTATTAAAGGTATGTTAGAGTGTCTTAAGGAGTATCAGATTGAAGCAACAGCTTATGAAGCTACGCTTGATGATATTAGTGAAAATGTTAAATTACCATGTATTCTTTATATGATTTATGGTGATTTAGGTCATTATGTTGTATTGTATGAAATAAATGATGATGAATATATCATTGGTGATCCAGCAAGAGGGTTAGTTACATTATATCGCAGTGAGTTAGAAGAAAATTATACAAAGCGTATGATAGCTATTACGCATGTTGGACGTGTTCCTAAACTTAATTATAAACCGTATATTGGATTTTTGAAAGAGACATTCATTGCTTATAAGAAATATATGATATCACTTATTTTAAAAGGTATTTATATTTCATTATTAGGTTATCTAAGTAGTTATTTTTTTCAATTGTTGATTGATCGCATCACTATCACAACTCCATTTTTCTATATGGTTGTTTTATCATTGGCTTATTGTATGGTTGAAATCATTAAAACAAGAATAGAAAAAATGAAAACAGATGAAATGATTCACTTACAACGAGCTATTGATGAAGATGATGTCTTTGTATCATCGATGAATATTCTTAAGCAACCTTATTCGTTCTTTTATCAGGATAAGGGTGCTTTACAAAGTCAATTATTGAGCTTGTTCGATTTGAGTGAAATGAGTATTGCTTGTTTTGAAAGACTTTTTATTGATGGTTCATCTTTTATAATTTTTATGATTGGAATGTTTATTCTTAACTATAAAATGGCTTTATGTGTTGTGGTAATGTCTATATGCATTACACTTTTCACTTATCAACGTTTAAAGACATTGCAGGAAATGAATCGTCAATATTTAGAAGCAGGTTATGTTTATCAACATCATATTTTAGAACTTATAGAAAATCAATTTCTCATTAAACGTTTTCTTATCTTACAAAAACAACGAGAACGTAGTTATCATCTTTATTTAGATGAAGCATTGTTGAAAGAAAAACAATCATTATTTGTGAATAAAATGCAAACAACGATTCAATATATTATTTATTTCTTTTATGGTATGATTCTTATATTAGGTTTTTATTATTATCAAAGTGAACATTTAAGTATTGGTCAATTATTAATGTTTTATATGCTTGTTTCTTATTGTATTCAACCTTTAATGAATATGGTTGCTTTAGCTGCACAATATAAGCAGGTATCATTAATCTATGAAAAATATAAAGCTTTTGAAATTGAAGAAAAAAATGATTTAGAAGATATTCATGAAAAGGTGACTCGTATATCTTTTGATAATGTTGGTTATGCTTATGGTTATCAATTACCTGTTTTAGAACATATTGATTTTACGATTAATCATCATTTATTATTAAAAGGTATAACAGGTTCTGGTAAATCAACATTATTAAGATTACTCATGGGTATGGATTTTAATTATACGGGAGATATTTATTTGAATGATCAAGAACTACGTACGATTAATCTTAATTCTTTATATCAACATATTGGTTATACCAACGAAACACCTACTTTTTTACATATGAGTATGCTTGATAATTTCTTATGTGAAGATGAAGATCGTATTCGTCTTTATCTAAAGGCTTTTGGACAACTAGAATTGACAGAGATGTTTCATATCATTTTATCAGAAGATGGGCAACCTTTGTCTTTAGGTCAAAGACAAATTGTTGCTTTAGTAAGATTATTATGTCAAGATTATGATGTGTATATTTTAGATGAAGCTTTTTCTCATATGGATACCCGTTTAGCGGGTAAAGTGATGCGTTATTTATTAAAGAATTTTGATGATAAGATATTTATAATCGTGAATCATCAAACAAAAGTGGTGAATAAGAATCTTGATTGTGTTATAATCGAAAATGGAAAAATTAAAAGTGAAGGGTGATTGTGTGGAAATAGATTTTGTTTATAATGATGATGACCATTTATGTGAAGAATCTTATGAAGAAAAGTTTATACAGATTATTGAAACAACTTTAAATGAATTAGACATAGATGATGATGTAGAATTATCATGTGTGATTGTAGATGATGAGACGATTCATCAAATCAATCGTGACTATCGTCATATTGATAGATCAACTGATGTGATTAGTTTTGCATTAGAAGATAGTGAGCAGTTTTATGTAGAAGGTATGCCTAGAGAGTTAGGAGATATTTTTATATCATATGATCATGCTTTGCAACAATCTCAAGAGTATCAACATTCGTTGAATCGTGAATTATGTTTCTTATTTACGCATGGCTTGTTGCATTTGTTGGGTTATGATCATATGAATGATGAAGATGCTAAAGAAATGTTTTCTTTGCAAGACGAAATTTTAGGAAAACTAAAGATAGAAAGAGGTTAAATATGGATTATCAGGATTTAGTTAATGAAGCTTTTGAAGCTAGTAAAAATGCTTATGTACCTTATTCAGAATTCCCTGTAGGTGCATGTGTTTTGCTTAAAAACGGACAAACAATTCATGGCTGTAATATTGAAAATGCTGCTTATGGTTCTACTATGTGTGCAGAAAGAAATGCTATATTTGCAACCTATTGTCAAGGTTATCGTCAAGATGATATTGTGGCAATTGCTATAGTGGCTGATTGTACGCCATTGGTTTCACCTTGTGGGGCCTGTCGTCAAGTATTATCACAACTGTTAGATCCTCGTACCCCAGTTATTTTAGGATGCAAAGAGTTTTATGAAGTGACAAATATGGAAGAATTAATGCCTCGCATGTTTATAGGAGATAGTTTATGAGTTTTAAATCAGGTTTTGTAAGTATTGTTGGTCGCCCTAATGTGGGTAAATCAACATTGCTGAATCATATTTTAGGTACAAAGTTAGCTATTACATCTTCAACGGCACAAACAACGCGTAATACGATTCAAGGTATTTATACAGATGATGAAGCCCAAATCATTTTTATGGATACGCCAGGTATTCATAAGCCTCAGGATGCATTAGGTTCTTTTATGAATACGAATGCTTTAAATAGTATTTTTGGTGTTGATATTGTTTTGTTAATAGCACCAGCTAATGAATATATTGGTAAAGGAGATCAATATATTGTTGAACGTCTTAAAGAAAGTGATGCACCTGTTTATTTAATTTTAAATAAAATAGATTTATTATCTAAAGATGAATTAGCTGATAAATTGATGCAATGGAAAGAGTTGTTTGATTTTAAGGAAATTATTCCTATTAGTGCTTTAAAAGGGGATCATGTTGATGAGTTAATAAAAACAATAAAAAATGATCTTCATGAAGGTATAATGTATTATCCAAAAGATCATATTACTGATCATCCTGAACGTTTCATCATGGCTGAATTTATTAGAGAGAAAGTTCTTTATTTCACACATGATGAAGTGCCTCATAGTGTTGCCATTGTCATTGAAAAAATGGAGGAAGATGAAAATGGGGTTTATGTCATGGCATGCATTGTTGTTGATCATCCTAGTCAAAAAGGTATTATTATTGGCAAGCAAGGATCTATGATCAAAAAAATTCGTCAAAATGCTAGACGTGAGATGAAACGTTTTTTACAGGTACCAGTGGAATTGGAATTATTTGTGAAGGTAGAAAAGAATTGGCGTAATAAGCAAAAATATTTACGAGAATTTGGTTATGATGAAAACGACTATTAATGAAGTTGAAGTAGAAGCGA
>JAJQGQ010000226.1 GCA_021200395.1 Erysipelotrichaceae bacterium | reverse complement strand
AGCATGCTCTTTATTATAAGTAACATCCATTAAATCATACATATCTTGATGTATTTTTCTTACTTGCAAGTATTCTTGTACTCTTTGCTGTTTTAATTGTTCCTGATTTAATCTGTTGAGCCTTGTTCTAATATCCATTTGATTCTACCTTTATTGTATAAGTTGCACTACATTCAAATTCTTCTTTTAATTCATAAACAATCTGTGAAAATACATAATAACCATTATTAATATAGATTTCAAAAATATGTTGATCATAATAAATATCTAAATCAAAATGATCCAATGCTGGTGTATGTGTAATATTGCAAACTTGATCATGTTGAATGGATACTTCTTCTCTATTAGCATATAAACAGTTATCTTGAATATAGAGTTTTAAGCCTCCTAAATTGATTGTTTTATTATCTTTTAATGTTACATGCATTTTAAATGGTTGATTAAAATCAATCGTATTAACTTCCTTTGTAAATAATTGTTCAATATGCGGATGCACATGTTGATAGATATGATTATCTTTAGTTGATAAAATACGTGGATATGTAAATAAACCACACCAATTTTCACCTTCTGCAGGTATTCGCATTCTTAACCATCCAAACATCACACGATTTCCATACTCATCCACAAATGTTTGAGGTGCATAGAAATCTAAACCATAATCTAAATACATATAAGTATCTAATTTAGTAAGTGTACATGTATCTTCATCAAAATCAACTGGCATAATGACAGCATTACTGTTAGGTTCTGGTGGTTGATTGATATGTTCAGGAGAAAAGATTAAATAATATTGATTATTCAATTTAAATAAATCAGGACATTCCCACATATCGCCAATAGTTTCATCCATAAATTTATTTTGATACTCAAAATTTAAACCGTCACTGCTCTTATAGAATAAAACTTCCCCATTATATTTATGATTACCTAATACTTTAGATCCAATAATCATATAAAGATTTCCATCATCACTTAACCAAACCTTAGGATCTCTCGCATGTCTAATATCGCCAATTTGTGGATCAGTAATCACATCTACAACCTTATATTTATGATCTTTATTATCAAAGGTTAATCCATCTTCAGACATCACTAAAGATTGCGATGAAATCAAATCATCATCACTATATTGTATATGTACAAAGTTTGGATTTTCTTTGGCGTATTTAATAGATGTATAGTATAAATACATCTTATGATTATATTCTATAGCACTTCCAGAAAAACAACCATTACGGTCATAATCTTTAGAAGGATATAAAGCAATTGGTAAATATTCAAAATGAACTAAATCTTTACTAACGGCATGTCCCCAATGCATCGTTCCCCATTCACATGTATAAGGGAAATGTTGATAAAAAATATGATATTGTCCTTGAAAATAAATGAGACCATTAGGATCATTCATCCAATTTCTCTCTGGTGTAAAATGTAATTTTGGTTTCATAGCTAGCTCCTTAAAAGAAAAGATGTTTCATTTAGAAACATCCTCTAAATAATCAATAACATCTAATAATGAATCACAAATACGTATTGGCAACTTCTCAAATTCTGGTTCAGGATATTTCATATCTGGAATACAAATACAATCAATATCACCATTATGAGCAGCTAATACACCTGCTTCACTATCCTCTAAAACAATTGCTTCTTCTTTAGATACACCTAACTTTTCACATGCTGTTAAGAATATTTCAGGATTAGGTTTACCATGAGTGACTTCGTCACCGCAAATACTATCATCAAAATATTTAGTAATTTGAGCATTTGCTAAAATTTCATCCACTCTAGATCTTGCACTAGAAGTAGCAACAATAGTTTTATAATTATTATCTTTTAAATATTTTAATAATTCATCCAATCCCTTTTTCTTAGGCACATGTTTTCTTAAAGTATCATCTAACATCACATGACAATCATCCCATACTTCAACCATCGGAAAATCTTCACCATAATGATCAATAAAAACTTGACAAATACCAGGTTTCTTTTTACCTAAACATTGTGTATATAACTCTTCTGTAAAATCATCATGACCTAATTCATGTAATATTTCTACATAACAATTATAAGTCGTACGTTCACTATCAATCATTAAACCATCCATATCAAATATTACTGCCTTTTTCATATTCTAACCTCCACTAATATTATCTTATCAATTATTAGCCTATTTATCAATTGATAATTGCTTTTTCAAAAAAAATCTAAAGGCAAAAGTATTTGTTATGGTTGTCAATAAATCTGAAATCGGTTCTGCAAGAATGACTGCATAGACACCATATGGTAAAAGATTAGGTAATAGATAGATTAAAGGTATTAATAAGATAATCTTACGATAGAATGCAAAGAAGAATGACCTTGCACCAAATCCTAAAGATGTATAAGATTGTTGATAAATGGAGTTAGCACCCATAATAATGAAACCAAAGACATAGATTCTTAGTAATTGACCTGATAATTCTATCAATTCTGCATCTTTCGCAAATAATGATACAAAAGTTGTAGGGAATAATTCCATAATGATTACACCTATAACACTATAAGCCAAGCATATTTTAATAGATACTGATATTGTATCCTTAACACGTTGAAAATTTTTAGCACCATAATTATAGCTTAAGATAGGTTGAGCTCCTTGGGCAAAGCCTTCCATTGGTAAAAAGAGAATTTGTTGCATAGAATGAAGTATCGTCATGGCACTAACTGCAATATCTCCTCCAAAGAATAACATTTGTCTATTAAATGCTACTTGTAAGATACCTTCCGTTGAACTCATAAAGAATGGTGAAAAGCCTAATCCTAATATCTTTTTAATAATACCAAAATCTAGTTTCATATATTTTCTTCTTAGTTTTAAATTAGAACGCTTTCCACATAAAAAAAATAACACCCAAATACATGATATTGCCTGGGAAATAACAGTTGCTGTAGCTGCTCCAGCCACATTCATATCTAATACAAAAATAAATATAGGATCTAATATTATATTAATAATACCACCGATTAATAAAGTAATCATACCAAACTTAGCATAACCTTGCGTATTAATAAAGAAATTCATTCCTACACCAAGCATACAAAAGACTGTTCCTAAACTATAAATACGTAAATAACTTAAAGCATAAGGTAATGTATTCTCACTTGCACCAAATAACATCAATATATCTTCACCAAATACTTCTAAAATAAGCATTGTTATAATAGAAGAAATAACCAAACATATAAAAGAATTTCCCATAATCTTTTGTGCTTCTTCATCATCATGTTCACCCATTTTAATCGATGATAGTGGCGCACCACCTCGACCAAACAATTGTAAAATTCCTGTAATGATGGAAATGATTGAAGCACATAATCCAACACCTGCAATAGCCAATGCACCATCAGCTAATTGCCCAATATAGATTCGATCAACCATATTATAGATAAGTGTTACTAACTGTGCCAATATTGAAGGCAAAGCCAATGAAAACAACAACTTTGTCAATTTCTCATTTTCTAATCTCTCATTCATTCTACCACCTCGACATTATTATAATGTCTAATAAGTAATTTGTAAAATACTTATAATACATAATTAACGATGATTTTTAGGCATAAATAAAAAGGAGCTATGCTCCTTAATCAATTGAAATAAAATTGTTTTGTTCGATTTCTGTCGTTGTTTGTTTTGGTACTGTTAATTTTAAAACACCATCTTCAAACTTAGCACGAATATCATTCTTTTTAACATCTTCACCAACATAGAAACTACGACTCATACTACCATAGAAACGTTCTTGGCGAATATATTTGCTTCTAGAATCTTTTTCATCATTAGTTGTTGAAGTCTTTGCTGCAATATTTAAGTATCCATTATCAAAGCTAATTTTAATATCTTCTTTCTTAAAACCAGGTAAATCAATATCTAATTCATAACAATTATCATTTTCTTTAACATCTGTTCTCATGAGTCCTCTATAATTATTTGTATTTTGATGTTGTTTCTTATTACTATTAAAATCTTTT
>JAJQGQ010000301.1 GCA_021200395.1 Erysipelotrichaceae bacterium | reverse complement strand
ATTTATTTTGACTAGATTCTCTGATTTTTTAACTAAATTTTATGACGTTCTATAAGATAGGAGAGAAAAAATGAGTAATAAAGTTTTTATAAGTGCTGAAGATTATGAATATTTAAAAGCAAGTAAACATATTTCTGCTGAAGCAGTTAGAAATTCTTATGGACGTGTTATTGGATATCGTGTATGGGATTTTTATCTTAATGATATCGAAAGAAAAAAACTAGCACGATCACAAGCACTTAATGCAAAGATCAATACCATAAAAAATGCCATGAATGATATGGAACAACAATATCAACAAGCCAATGATAATCTTAATAAGAGTATTAATGAAACATTAAAACAAGCAGAAAAGAAATTGGCCCAAGATACAAAACTCGACTTGAAAGAAATATCTACAACTTTTAATAAGGCTCATCAAGAAGTTATAGGCCAAATAAAACAAACTAGAAACAACATATTATCAAACAATCGACAACAAATTTCAATAACTATCAATGCATTACAACAAGACATGCTGACTTCACAAAAAAACGCTTTACAAGAAATCAACGATTTAAAATATGATATATCATTACAAAAATCTAAAGAAAACCAATATGCTTTAGCTTATCTTAATAACGCTAAAGAAGCTTTAGAAGTTTTAAAAAGTACTTATGATGAACGTTATAATAATATAAACATCATCACTAATATTGAAAATGACATCATAAAATGTGAAAACAACATCAAAAATAGTTTATATCAGGCAGTTATAGCTAACTCTATTGATATTCAAAGCAAATGTTATGAAGAATTACTCAATTTTGATAATCAACGTCAAGAATATAATGCTTTATATCAAGAAGCTCAGTATCATATCAATTGGTTATTAGATTATAGTAAAGAACGTATGCGAGTAAGTAATGAAGTATTAGAAACAGCCAATGAATTTAACCCTAAACATATTTCTAAAATTATTACCAAACGAGATTTAAAAGATTTTTCACCAGAAAATGCCATTGATTTACAAATAAATATACTTAATAACTATAAAGAACAATTAGATAATCATGCTTATTCATTATCGCAAATCAAAGATGAATTAGAAACTATAAGATGCTTATATCAAAGTGTTGATGATGTATTTAATGATGCGATAAGTTATTATGTCAATTATTTAGAAAGAGAATCATTTATGAATAGTATTATCGATACTTTTGAAGATCACGGACGTGTTTATCAAAGTTTTAGATTAGGGGAAGAAAATAATAAAAATGATATGACACAACCATTATTTGTCTTATTTGCAGATGAATCCACTGGGTCTGAATTTATGGTAGAAATTTCTTGTGTAGGTACACCACAAACAAAACTAGAATCAGAATTCCATATTCATAAGATTCAAGGTGATCCAAATAATCAACACGAAAATAAACAAACTGAATTATTAGTTAATGAAGCTGTCAATGAAAATAATGAAGATGCTATTATTGGAGGCAGTGGCTGTCAGATGAATGCAATGAATAAGTTATCAGAAGATGAAAGAATATTAAAAATTAGAAGATTGATGTAAAAAATAGAGGGGAGGGACAACAATGGCTCAATCAATATTAGATTCCAATGCCAGATATCATATTCGTTTAATTACGGGAAACAACGATAATATCTTTGTTTGTGAAGATTTGGTGATGCGAAATCTTGATGAATATATACATTATCATTTAAAGAAAAAAGGTTTTGAAAAGATTATCTTTTTTGATGGTGCAGGAAATTTAGGTGAATATTATTTAGATGAACATAGTGCCCAATTAGTGAGAGGTAAAGCGGTTAAAAAGAAAAAAAGAAGACGTGTTAGTCTTTTGGGTGATGATGAAGAAGAATTGGAAAGTCAAGAGAATGAACATACGTCAGTTGATCGTATAAAATTTCCACAAATCACAAGTTGTGAATTTCTTCCAACCTATAAAACACAAATTTCTGATCCAAATCACAAAACTGCCATTGTTTTTTCCAATATTGTTAGTTTTATTCATACACCTGCTGATGCTTTTCAATCTTATTTTGATTTTATTCAATATGGATTTGATGAAAATAATGAAAATCTGACACTTTTTATAGCAAAGGAACAAGCTATTGAAAGTATAGAACAATTGAAAAATCCAACAAATGATTATTTCTTTAATCTTATTAAATCAAATCTTGTTCATGAAGTAGGATCACCTGATAATCATGAAATAAAGTTGTTTTTAAGAAGATTAAAAATGATAGGATTGAATCATAAATATATAACTTTCGATGAAAAGGACTTAGATATAATATCAGAAATTATACGTATGTCTATGTTAGATCGTATTAGTCGTAATAATGTAGAAGAGATTAATCGTCGTTATGCAGGTAGTGAAGAAAGAACGCCTCATGTGGCTTTAAGTTATATGTCAATGGGGGAAATATATGCTGAATTTAAGACATTTTTAGACAATTCCCAAAATACTGTGAATAATATTGATGATAAAACTGTTCGTCAAATATTTCATTATAATGATGCACTTGAAGAAAATCCTTATGATGTATTGATGCATACAAGAGGATGGGAACCAGTTGCAAAAGTTATTAAAGAGGAAATGAAAAACTTCCATAATGAATCTAAAAAAGAACATTATAGTATTGAAGAAGCTAAGAATCGTTTGGAAAATAATAGTAATTCAGATGGTAAACAATATCGTTGTCCTAATTATATCTTGATTGGTAATCCAGGTGTAGGGAAAACATCAGTGGCTAAGCTTATTGGGAGAATTTTTAAAGAAAATGGTATTTTAAAGAATGGGAATGTCATAACCGTGAATTCTTCTGCCTTGATTGGTGAATATGTTGGGCAGACACCTAGTAAAACCAATCGTTTGATTGATAGTGCCAAGGGTGGTGTATTAATTATAGATGAAGCCTATTCTTTATATGCAAATCCTCATGTAAGAAATGATACGAATGCAGGAGAATTTAGACAAGAGGCTGTTGATACTTTGGTTTCTCGAGCATTGGATAATGATATATGTATTATTTTAGCTGGTTACAGTAGCGTAAGAAAGCTTTATGAAATGAACGAAGGTTTTAGTAGTCGTTTTCAAGAGATAGTGATTCCAAGCTATGAACCAGATTTATTAGAACATATTTTCCGTAATCTTTGTTTAAAAGATTGCATAACAATTCATGATTCTATAGATCTAACAAGATTTGTGACTAATTTAAAAGCATTTTCACCAAAACGTTCATTTGCGAATGCCAGAGAAATAGAAAATATTTATCATAGTGTTAAACAAAATATGCGTGAGCGTGATAATACTTCTAATGAAATGACAAGGGATGATTTCAAAGCATATGATCGTTATTTTATGGATGTTGGTACCCAACAAATTGTAGATAAGATTAAGACTAAAATTGATCAGGAATATGTGGGATTGGAAAACGTTAAAGAGTTTATTCAAAATCTTAGATATAAAATATTAAGAGAAAAAAGAGCTGAACAAAAAGGTGCTAAAATATCTTCTACAAAACGAAACATTTTATTAATGGGAAATCCTGGTGCAGGAAAAACAACGGTTGCTTCACTTTTATCAGAGTTTTTCTATGAAATGGGTGTATTAGCTTCACCTGATATGATTGTTGTTAAAGCCAATTCTACATCTTCTACGCAACTTGGTATATATATTGAAGAGGCTAACGATAAGGGAAAACTATTATTTATTGATGAAGCGAATTATTATTGTAATGTTGGTAATGCAGGTAAAGAAATGATTTCACCAATTCTTAATCCTTCTGAAGATTTTAAAAATTATCCAGATTTACGTATTGTTATGGCTATATATCCAAAGAATAAAGACAAATTTTATCAATTAGATGATGGTATGGAACGTCGTTTTCAGGAATTCACATTAAATGATTATACAAGTGATGAACTATATCAAATATTTGAAATCAAAAGAAAAGAAGCCAAATTAGACATATCTGATGAAAAGAATGAATTTGGTTATACATTGAATGATTATATAAGAGGTTATT
>JAJQGQ010000149.1 GCA_021200395.1 Erysipelotrichaceae bacterium | reverse complement strand
TATTATTGGTTATGTTGGTTTGTGGCTCATATATGAGCAATCACAAATAACAACCATTGGTGTTGATAAGGCTTATCAACACCAAGGTTATGCTTCATATATGTTAGAAAAAATGATTGATTTAAGTTTATTACATGGTTGTCAAACGATGAGTTTGGAAGTCCGTGTATCTAATATGCCAGCAATTGAATTATATAAGAAGTTTGGTTTTGAGATTGTAGCGCTTCGTCAAGATTATTATCGTGATCATGAAGATGCTTATTTGATGCTAAGAAGATTGGAGGAAAGTTAATGAGTCTTATTTTAGCGATTGAATCTAGCTGTGATGAAATGTCAGTAGCTATTTTAAAAGATAAAAGGGAATTATTATGCAACATTGTCGCAAGTCAGATTGATACCCATCGTCTTTATGGTGGGGTGGTACCTGAAATTGCGAGTCGTATGCATGTTGAATGCGTTTCGACAGTCTTAAAGACAGCTTTAAATGAAGCGCAAATTGATTTACATGATATTGATGCTATTGCAGTGACTAAAGGTCCTGGTCTGGTAGGTAGTCTTCATGTAGGAATGCAAGCAGCTAAAACCTTGGCTCTAGCTTATCATAAGCCTTTAATTGGTGTTCATCATATTGCTGGACATATATATGCTAATGAACTTGTGGAAGATATTGAGTATCCTTGTTTGTGTTTGGTTGTTAGTGGTGGTCATAGTGAACTTGTTTATATGAAACATGAGTTTTCTTTTGAAGTGATTGGTCAAACATTGGATGATGCTATTGGAGAAGCTTATGATAAAGTTGGTCGAGTTTTACATTTGCCTTATCCTGGTGGCCCAGTTATCGACAAAATGGCGAAGACGGGTCAACATAGTTATAAGTTGCCTTTACCGATGAATGATGATAGTTATAATTTTTCTTTTAGTGGTTTAAAGTCAGCGGTGATTAATTTAAAGCATAATGCTGATCAACGTGGGGAAGAGATTGTTGCTGAGGATTTGGCTTGTTCGTTTCAGGATGTGGCAATTGAAGTTTTGGTTTCTAAAACCATCAAAGCAGCGCAAGATTATCAAGTTAATGAAATTATTGTGGCAGGTGGGGTGAGTGCTAATAGTGGCTTACGTCAAAGTCTTAAAGAAAATAGCCCTATTAAGGTTTTATTTCCACCAATGGCCTATTGTACCGATAATGCGGCAATGATTGCTTCAGCGGGAAGAATAATGTACGAAAATTCTCAATTTTCACCACTTGACTTAAGTGTGAAACCTAGTTATGATTTAGAAAAGGAAAGTGTGGGGAAGTAGAATGGAAAAGAAAAATCAAAAAATATCAAATGCAACAATGAATCGTTTTCCTGTTTATTTAAAAGCATTACGTAATATGCAACATGAAGGAAAAGAAACTTTTTTATCAAGTGAATTAGCCGAAGTAACAGGTATATTAGATACGACAATTAGAAGAGATTTTGGTTTCTTAACAGATAAGGAAACACTTGGCCGTCGCGGTGTTGGTTATGATACGAAGGAAATTATCAATGTTTTAAGTAATGTTTTAGGTTTGAATTTGGATGAACCGATTGTTTTAATAGGAATTGGTAATTTAGGTAGTGCTATTTTAAAATATAATCGTTGGCAATATACTGTTGGAAAAATTGTTTGTGGTTATGATCAGGATGTGAATAAAGTCGGAGAACAATTTGGCGTCAAATTGATTCATATAGATGATTTGGAAAAGACTTTCCCTAAAGGATGCAAAATTGCTATTTTAGCCATTAGTGAGAATGTTCAACCAACTGTTGATAGATTGATGGCTTTAGGGGTTAAAGGTATTGTTGATTTTACCCATACGCATTTTATTGTTAATAGTGATGTTGTTGTCCAAACTGTTGATGTTGTTGTAGCTATACAGGAACTTGTATTAAAAATGAATGCTCAAGAATCATAGGAGGAATTGATATGTTTGAATTTATGACAATTAGAGAATTATATGAAATGGTTTATTCAGGAGAAGATATAGAAAAAGAAGCATTAGAATATGTTGAATTGGATGGATGGGTAAGAACCCATCGATCTAGTGGTAAGGTTTCTTTTATTGCTTTAAATGATGGAACGTATTTTAAAAATTGTCAAATTGTATATACAACTTTAGATAACTTAGAAGAAGTAAAACATATTTCAACAGGTAGTGCTATTAAAGTATTAGGTAAATTTAAGTTAACTCCTGAAGCAAAACAACCTTTTGAAATCGAAGCAACGCAAATTACTATTGAGGGTCTATGTGATGAAGATTATCCACTACAAAAGAAAAGACACTCATTTGAATACTTACGTGAAATACCTCATTTAAGACCACGTGCTAATAGCTTTTATGCGATTTATCGCTTAAGAAGTGTTTTATCTATGGCTATTCATGAATTCTTCCAATCACAAGGATTTGTGTATGTTCATACACCAATTATTACTAGTAATGATGGTGAAGGAGCAGGCGAAATGTTTAGAGCAACCACTATTGATAATACCAATTTTGAAGACGATTTCTTTGGTAAGGAAGCTTATTTAACAGTCACTGGTCAATTACATGTAGAAGCTTTCTGTATGGCTTTTAGAGATGTATATACATTTGGTCCTGCTTTTAGAGCGGAAAACTCTAATACATCAAGACATGCCAGTGAATTCTGGATGATTGAACCTGAAATTGCTTTTGCAGATTTAGAAGATGATATGGACTTAATAGAAGATATGGTTAAATATTGTATTGAATATGTTCTAGAAAATGCACCCGAAGAAATGGCTTTCTTTAATCAAATGATTGATAAGGATTGTATTAATCGTATTACGAAAGTCAAAGATAGTGAATTTAAACGTATGACATATACTGAAGCAATTGATATCTTACTAAAAGCTGATGAAAAATTTGAAAACAAAGTCTTCTGGGGTATGGATCTCAATAGTGAACATGAAAGATATATTTGTGAAAAGGTCGTTAATGGACCAGTCTTCTTAACAGAT
This sequence comes from Erysipelotrichaceae bacterium, assembly GCA_021200395.1. Taxonomy (GTDB): domain Bacteria; phylum Bacillota_I; class Bacilli_A; order Erysipelotrichales; family Coprobacillaceae; genus JAJQDJ01. The sequence continues at coordinate 1,034 of JAJQGQ010000149.1, read as the reverse complement.
TATCCAAAAGAAACAAAAGCTTTCTATATGCGTTTGAATGATGATAATAAAACAGTCGCTGCTTGTGACTTATTAGTGCCTGGTGTTGGAGAATTATGTGGTGGTAGCCAAAGAGAAGAGCGTTATGATGTTCTAGAAAAAATCATGGATGAAAAAGGTATGCAAAAAGAAGGTTTACAATGGTATATGGATTTAAGAAGATATGGTGGTTGTAAACATGCAGGCTTTGGCTTAGGCTTTGATAGATTTTTGATGTATTTAACAGGTATGCAAAACATCAGAGATGTTGAACCTTTCCCAAGAACACCTAGAAACTTAAAATTTTAAGAAATCCCAAAAAGGGATTTCTTTTTATACAAAAAATGATAATACAACTGTATTATCATTAATCGAAAATAATCTCTGGTCTACTTGATACCCATACTTTTGGAACTGTACCATATTTTTCAATCGTATAATCAAAATGATCCTTAACACATTTCTCTAATTCTTTAGCAAATTCAATCTGATCAAAATCAATATTATCAGGATAATTTGGAAAATATTCAAATAAATCAACAAAATCTGATATAGCTTTGCTTAATCTTTTTTTTCTTTGCATATTCATCTTCCTTTCGCTATCTTTAACTATTTTAACTATTTGCAATAAAATCTAAAAATATATTGTAAAAAAATTTAAAATATGTATAATAAGGATTGTAAGAGGAACTATCGATAGCCGATTGTTTCCTAAATAAATTTAAGATAAGATAATCGCCCATTTTTTCAAGGTTTAGGGCGATTATTTTTTGTTGTCATTTTTACAATCAATAATAACTATTATCAATGTTGCAAATGCGCAAAGCATAAGTACAAATTGAATAAGTATACTGAAAGTTACCATTCTAATCCTCCAAGCAGTTTGTATTTCTCAAGTTGAGATGACGATTTGAAGACACTGCTATTTCTTTCAAAGACTAATAATGGAAACAATCGCCTATTACCTATGATAGTTCCTTGTAGCAATTATATCATATTTCGAAATAATAATATAT
>JAJQGQ010000110.1 GCA_021200395.1 Erysipelotrichaceae bacterium | reverse complement strand
CATATAATACTTAAGAAATTCTTAAGAATTAAAAATAACATTGAATAAATCAATGTTATTTTTATTCTATACTTTTCAATGATTCAACCATATCGACTTTATTTAAGACACGACGCATAAATAAATCAATCAAGAAAGTAAAACCAATAGTAATCGCTATCGCATAAACATAGCTTGTCCAATGAACATGTCTAACAAACATCATCGAATCAAATTCCACGGTTAATACAATAAACCTATGCAAAACATAACCTATAAAAATACCTAAGAAAGAACCAATTACGCTCAAAATAATATTTTCTCTAAAAATATAATCATAAACTTCTTTTTTTCTAAAACCTAATACTTTAATAGTCGCAATTTCACTTTTTCTTTCTTGTATATTAATATTGGTTAGATTATATAAAACAATAAAATTTAAGGCTCCAGCACAAGCTGTTAAAATAATCGTAATAATATCAAGACTTGACATCTGTTGGGCAAATTCTGTTCCCGAATCACTCAAATACGATAAATTACCATAACTATGTTCACTCATATAATTTTCTAAACTTGTTTTATCAGATTGATCACTGCTTCGCATATTAATAAAACCATGATTAATAGTTAAATCTAAAGATGTTAAATCTTCATAGTAATTTTGTGACATAAAGACATAATTTGTCGAATAGTTCTCCATAATAGCCTCAACTTTGACATTATATGTCATATCATCCACTTCTAAATCAAATGTATCCCCTACTTCAACATCTAACAATTCTGCAGTTTTCTGTGACAATACAACACCATCATCATTCAAAGAAATTTTATTGCCAGTCTGATAATCTTTAAAATTAATGAAATTAGACATATTATCTAATGATTGATAAACAATCATGGTAGCATAAAGATCTTCTTTATTTTTTAATACATTACAACTCTGTTCATAAACATATTCAACATTTGTAACTTCATAACTCTCTAACAAGTTTGTCGAATACTTTTTAGAATCAGCCACACTAACACTATCTTCCAAACGAATATCAGCATCATAAATTAATATTTCACCATATTGACGATCAATAATTTCACTCACTGAATATTTGATACCAAAACCTGTAATAATCAATGCAGTACATCCTGCAATACCAATAACAGACATAAAGAATCTTTGCTTATATCTAAAGATATTACGCATTGTCACCTTTTGATTAAAGCTTAAACGTTCCCATATAAAATCAATTCTTTCTAAGAAAATACGTTTTCCAAGCTTTGGCGCTTTTGGTCTCATTAAAATAGCAGGCATAAGATTCAATTCTCTTATACATACATATAATGTAGCAAACATAACGACAAATACAGAAATAAAGATAGCTTGTAAAGTGATAGTATAAGCTTGTTGAATAACAATAGGTGACTCTATTTGAAACATCATTAGGTTATAGAGATACCAGATAATACGTGCAAATATCTGATTACCTGAAAGTATGCCAATAACACAAGCAAATGAAGTCGCTAATAAAACATAAACTACATATTGCATAATCACATCTACTTTAGAATAACCTAAAGCACGTAATGTTCCATTTTGGCCTCTTTGTTCTTCTACCATTCTAGTCATAGTGGTGAGTGATACTAATGCAGATATTAAGAAAAACATAAGTGGAAAGACAGTAGCTATAGATTCAATAGCATCAACATTAGCATCAAAAGAGACTAACCCAGCATTTTCATCTCTTGTGAGTGTATAAACTTTTCCTTTAGGAATAGCATCGATTTCTTCTTGCGCTTCATCTAATTGTGCTTTGGCATCTGCTAACTCTGCCTCTGCTGCTTCTAATTGACTATTCCCTTGTAATTCTTGTAATGTTAATTCATTTTCAGCATTTTCTACTTGTAGTTTGGCACTTTGTATTTGTAATCCTGCTTCTACTAATTGTGTCATACCATCCATAGAAGTATTCAATTCATCTAGCATATCATTGATGCTTGTAATTTGTTCATCAATAGTATCAATAGTATCACTTAAATCAATAGTCATAGAGGTTGTTGTCGTACTTTCAAGAATGTTATTCGCTTCGGCGATAATGGTAGAGGCATCAACATCATCACTTGTAGCTGCTTCTATAATTTTATTAGCTTGTTCAATAATGGTTGAAGTATCAATATCAGTAGAATCTAAATTTTGTACAGTTTCAATGATAGCTTGAGCTTGCTCAATAATAGTATCAGTATCCATTGAATCAGACGAAGCTGATTCAATAATTTGCGAAGCACTTGTGCTTATAGATGAAGTAGAAGGAATCGTCACTGAAGAATATTGACTTAATTGAGCTTGAAGTTGAGATAATTCATTCTTAAATTCTTCTATGGTTTGTTCAACAGTATCAATAGAATCACCCATTTCATCACTAACTGTATTTAAACCTTCTAAATAGGCAACTTCATTTTCAGCTAAAGTAATTTTGGCATTTGTAAGTTCTATTTTAGCTTCTAAGATTTGTTCATCAAAGGTTTCTTTAGAAGTCATATATTCTTCATAGCCTTCATTATATTCAGCAGTAGCTTCATCCAATTGAGACTGAGCATCACTTGTCAAATCTTCATATAAATCACCTATACGTAAAGATAAGACAGACTTAATTTTCGTATTTGTTTCTTCAATATAATCCATATATGCGTCACTAAAAACGTCATAATCGCTAGCGCCTTCAACAACAACACATATTTGATTATATAACACATCTTCATCTCTTAATTCATAAAGACTATCTGGAAGAGCAAGAAATTCATTGTCTTCAGTTAATATTTCAACAAAACCAGCATTGGTGCCATCACCTAAAGTATTGGTTCCTCTTTCAGTTTTGGCAACATATCTAACATCATCAATAATACCAACAACAGTAAATGCTTTTTCTCCATAATCACTTGTAAGGGTGATTTCATCACCAATATTCAATCCAGATTTATGTAATTCATTATCAATGATACATTCATCTGATGCACTAGGAAAACGACCGTCTAACAATTCAGGTTCATTAACCATTGACTCACTATATGACTCATTCGTATAAACAGTCACACCTGATAACTTATTTTCTATCAATGTTTGGGCATCAAATTGATTTCCATAGGAAATCATTTCAATACCTTCAATATCATTTAAAGCATCCAAATCATCTTGAGAAAAACCAAGTGAAGCAATATATATCAAATCAGAATACTGATGACTATGCAAATAATTATCCATGGTCAAAGCCATGGTGCCTGGTGTATTTCGTAACCCTGAATAAAAGGCTGCACCAAGAAGTACAATTGCAAAAATCGATAGAAATCGTGCTTTAGATTTAGTAATCGATTTCCTAAGATTTTTCCAATAGGCACGTTTGCTTCTTTTTACCATTCAATATCCTCAATAGGTGTTGGATGATCATTAAGATCCATCTGATAAACCTTACCACTTCTAAGGTGAATCACACGATCTGCCATTGGTGCTAAGGCAGAATTGTGCGTAATAACAATAACAGTCATTTGATATGTTTCACACATTTCTCTAAGCAAAGCTAAAATAGCTTTTCCTGTTTTATAATCCAACGCTCCTGTTGGCTCATCACATAACAATAACTTAGGATTTTTCGCAATAGCTCTAGCAATCGCCACACGTTGCTGTTCTCCACCAGATAATTGTGCTGGAAAGTTTGACATTCTATCTCCTAACCCTACACGATCCAAGACATTTTGAGCATCTAAAGGATTCCTGCATATTTGCGTGGCTATTTCAACATTTTCTAAAGCAGTTAAATTCTGTACTAAGTTATAAAACTGAAAAACAAAACCTATATCATCACGGCGATATTCGGTGAGTTTTTTTTCATCATATCTAGCAATATTTTCTCCATCAACAATAATCGAACCACTAGTAGGTGTATCCATACCACCTAAAAGATTTAATATTGTCGTTTTGCCTGCTCCAGAAGCACCAACAATAACGACAAATTCCCCTTTATTCACTTCAAAGTTAACCCCATCACTAGCATTAATTGTTATATCTCCCATAGTATAACTCTTAACAATATT
>JAJQGQ010000194.1 GCA_021200395.1 Erysipelotrichaceae bacterium | reverse complement strand
TTATGAATCTAAATCCACGTCTTGGCAAGTAGGAGGTCACTTCATATTATCTAAAGTATTAATAATAGTACCACCTTTACAAATACTTTGTACATCTTTAACAACATCTCCAAGTCCTGATCCTTCATGAGTGGTAAAGATTTTGATAGATTTATGATGAAAGTTTAATTTTTCTAATTGTGTGAACATACTTTGAGGCATAGTTCCCCAATATATAGGAGAACCAATATAAACATCATCATAATCATCAATATTATCTAAATAATTTTTTAATTCAGGCCTAACATTATTCTTTTGTTCTAATAATGCTTTATCACAACATTTTTTATAATTATGAGAATAAGGAATCTTAGGTTCAACTTTAAACAAATCAGCACCTGTGAAATCCTGAATCATTTCAGCTATCACTTCAGTATTACCCTTATCAATATCTCCAACAGCATAGTTTTCACCAGTTCTAGAAAAATATATAACAATTGATTTTGACATGTTATTTACCTCTATAAACACATTCTATAGATATTATAGAAATCTTCTTTCGAAAGTGGTCTATAAGCTCGTGGCAATCCATCTGCTCCATGTAATGCTTTATCAACCATTTCATCAAAATGACTATCATCTAATCCTATTTCAGACATATGGACAGGTAAATCTAATTCATCTTTAATAAATGTCTGCAAAGCATCAATAGCTTTATATGCTACAGCTTTTTTATCATCACTATCTTCTACATCCATAACATTAACACCAAATCTTGCAAAGTCTTCAATTACTGTTTCATCTCTATCTAATAAATATTTCATCCATTTAGGTGTCAAAATTGCTAAGCCTAATCCATGAGTCAGATCCATTGTAGAAGAGAATTGTTCTAATGAATGAAGTTGTGCCTGTGTTTTATATCCTGATGTACAAAAACTATTGAGTGCCCAGCTAGCAGCCCATAACATAGTTGCTCTTGCTTCATAGTTTTCTGGTTCTTTAATTGCAATAGGTAATTGTGTTCTGACTGTTTTTAATAATGTTTCCACAACATTGAATTGTAATGGATATTTTTCACTATTCACAAAATAATTCATATCGAATAAATGACACATAATGTCAAATCCACCACAGGCTGTTTGAAATGCTGGAACTGTAAATGTATTAGTTGGATCTAAGAAAGCAACCTTTGGTCTAATAGCTTCTCCATTAATACCACTTTTAACACCTTTATCAACATTCGCAATAACACATGACTTATCCATTTCACTACCTGTTGAAGCAATGGTTGGCATTGCTATAATAGCTAATGCATCTTTCCATTGTGCTTTGCCTTCTACTAAATCCCAAATATCATCAGTTTCAGACAAACTTGTTGCAGCAATAGCTTTACAACAATCAATCGTTGATCCTCCACCAACAGCTAAAACAGTTTGTATGCCATTTTCTTTACAAATTTTAACACCTCTATTAACAGTTGTATGTCTCGGATTTGGTTCTACAGAACCTAGTTCAAATACTTCAATATCATTACTTTTTAATTCATCTAAAACTTTTTGATATAAAGGTGTCGTTTTAATATATTTACCACCAACGGCTACTAATATCTTATCACCATATTTTAATACTTCTTCATGTAAATGTTGTAATTGGTTTTTACCAAAATAAACTTTAGTTGTATTTTGAAATGTAAAATCGTTCATTTTCTTATTCTCCTATTCCTATTCAAATTCTTCTGCTACTTGTTGTAATAATTCTCTTATTGATAAGTGTTGTGGACAAACATGTTCACATTTACCACATTTCAAACATTCAGATGCTTTAGAGTGTCCTTTAGTTGTCAAAACATTGTTGTAATAATAAGCTTGATTCCAATCATTAAAGATTTTTTGATTATTCAAACATGCAAACATATCAGGAATTAATATCTGCTTAGGACAACCATCAATGCAATAACGACAAGCTGTACAAGGTATCATATGCGTACTTTTGAATACTTCTGTTACCTGATGAACTGCTTCTAACTCTTCACCATCCAAAGGCTTAAAATCTTTCATAAAAGAAATATTATCTAACATCTGCTTCATATTACTCATACCAGATAAAACCATGCGAACATTGTCAAATCCTCCAGCAAATCTTAATGCATATGAAGCATTACTTGCATCTCTATGAAGATTATCAAATATCTTTTGTGCATCATCAGGTAATTTCACTAGATGACCACCTTTAATAGGTTCCATAATACTGACTGGTTTATTATGTTTAACACATACTTCATAAACTTTTCGTGATTCGATTGATGGATCTTCATAATCGAGATAATTGAATTGAATTTGGACAAATTCTATTTGTGGATATTGTGTTAATATATCATCTAATACAGATGCTTTATCATGAAAAGATATACCAAAGTGCTTAATCTTACCTTCTGCTTTTAATTCTAATGCAACTTCATAAGCAGCTCGTTCTTTAAAATATTTAAATATCTCTTCACTTTGAGCATGCATAAAGTAAAAATCAAAATAATCTACACCACAAGCATCTAATTGTTGTTGAAATAATGGTCTAATATCTTCTTTCTTTTGAAAATAACTTCTGGTAAGTTTATCTGTTAAAACATAAGATTCTCTTGGATATCTTGAAGTAATCGCGGCTTTAATAGCTGGTTCACTTTTTCCAGATATATAACCATGGGCTGTATCAAAATAGTTAAACCCATTATCCATAAATACATCTACCATTTGCTTAAACTGTTCGATATCAACTTCATCATTTTTCATCGGAAGACGCATACAACCAAAGCCAAAATTTTTCTTTATTTCTGGAAATACATTCGTCATTAACACCTCTTTAACATTATTTTATATAATTCAAAAATAATTGTACAATATCGAATACTTTATCTAGTATAACTTCAATGCATACAAAAAAACGATGTTCATTGAACATCGTTTAAGCATTAAATTCTTTAAAATCATGATCTGCTTGTTTCAACATTTCTCTAATAGGTAAATGATATGGACATCTTGTTTCACATAAACCACATTGAATACATTTATCAGCTTTAACTGCTAATGAATTGTATCTATCATTGGCCCAATCACCTAAATCATAACGTTGCAAATAGCCCGCAAATAAGAAGACACTTGGTATATTAATACCTACGGTGCATGGTGCACAATAATTACAACGTCTACAGAAATTTTCTCCTAATTGATCTTTAATATCTTGTATTTCTTTTAACTCATTATCAGTAAGTGGGGTTGTATCATTAAGAACCGCCATATTCTCATTCACTTCATCAACACTAGCCATGCCTGGAATAATGAGTGTCACTTCATCAAATGAAGCAATATAACGTAAAGCTAAAGTTCCATTTTCAATAGCTCCACCTGCTAGAGGCTTCATCGCAATAAAACCAATATTCTTTTCTTTACATTTTTTAATAAGATCTAATCCTTGATTTTCTACAATATTGAAAGGAAACATAATTGTTTCTACCCAAGGTAAATCTAAAGCTTTTTCAAAAACTTCTAAAGAATGCGCTGTTAAACCAATATGTCCTATCTGATGATTATCTTTTGCTTCTAATAAAGCTTTTAAAGCACCATTTTCACTTGTTACAATATCTAATTGCTCCATTGTGGGATTATGTACTTGATAAATATCTATATAGTTTGTTCTTAGATTATTAAGTGATATTTGAATATCTTTTTTCATACTTTCATAGTCACGTGACATTGATTTTGTCGCCAGAACAAAATCATCACGCATATCTTCAATAGCTTCCCCTATATAACTTTCTGAAACTGTATACCCTCTAGCAGTATCGATATAATTACCACCAAGTTTTTTCATTTGTAGCAAGACATCTCTAGTTATTTTAGCATCTACCTTTTGAATAGGTATACCACCAAAACCAATACGCCCTATTTCTAGATTAGTTTTTCCTAATATCGTCATAATTGTCCCTCCTGAACGCATTATATATTTTTCGAATAAAGGTCAACTACTCCTGACTGAAGTCAGGAGCTTGTAATGGGGCTTGCCCCAGTTACAAACTTATCAGAGTACAGCAGACTTGCCACTATTCCCTTGGGAA
>JAJQGQ010000097.1 GCA_021200395.1 Erysipelotrichaceae bacterium | reverse complement strand
TCTAATTCGTCGTCAGCTTCATTTTTGTTTAATAGTAAGATATATATGTCAAGAATTGGTAAAGTAGAAATGAATAATGCTGCTATAGCTGTTGGGCTGTTGGAAGAAATATCACAGCACATTGAAAAAAGAATAAGTGATGGTATGGATGAAGATGACACTATAAAATTACAGGATTTTCCACAAAAGTATATTCAATCTATAAATCCAATTCTTCATAATCTCAATAATCCAGATTATGCTTTGCAAGAAGTTTATAGAGTATTAGATAGCTATGAAGGGTTTGAAAATGTAAAAAAACATTTTGAAGATATAAAGACTAAAATAGATATTAATAAAGAAAGAAAAGAAAGAGGAATTCCTGCTAAAGACAAAGACAATCATCATATATTATTTGTTGGTAATCCTGGAACAGGAAAAAGTACGATGTTGAAACTTGCTGCTGAATTTTATACATCATTAGGTGTATTGTCTTCAAACAATCCTATTTATTTTGATGCTAAAGCTACAGCCAATATAGAAAGTGATGGTATTAGTAGCTTTGAAAAAGCTTTAAAAGAAGCCAATCGCACAGGACGATTATTATGTATTGATGAAGGTAATTTATTTGTAGAAACAGCATCTGGAGGACTTTTGATGCACGATTTTGTACAAGCAGCCCAAGATAAAGAACATTATCCTCATTTGATAGTGGCTATGTGTATATATCCACGAAATTATAAAAGATTTATGAATTTAGATGATGGTATGGAACGTCGCTTTGAAGTGATAGAGTTACCTAACTATACAGGTGAAGAATTATATCATATGTTTGAAAAAATTGTTGAAGAAGATCATTTGGAAATAGCTGATGAAGCTCAAGATGGAATCTTGAATATATTTGGGACACTTGTCAATGTTGGCGCTGGTGAAATGAGAAATGCCTCATTGCCACAAACTGTTTTCGAAGAACTCAACATCATTCGTTTTCGTCGTCATGGTCATGATAGCCAAAAATATATGTTTATTTTGGATGACATCAATGTTTTTAATGAAACAAAACTCAATCGATTGCTTAAAGGAGATGTATCATGAAATATATAGAAACATATTTTAATGAATTTCAATCCATTTACCAAGTATCTCCAAAATCTCATATTCTTATTATTGGTGCTGTTGGTACTGGTAAAACAACACTTACTGATATGATAGTTAATTATCTTTGCCAAGATAAGCCATATCATGTTGAAAGAGACAATGAAACTGTAAAGTTATCCTATGATAAAGAAACGATTATTATAGATAATACTTTAGAAGATAATGATGATACATGTATCAAAATATATTTACCAAACATTAATCATGAAACATTCATGCAATTATTAAAAGAAGAACTTGAAAAAAACAAAGAGTCCATCCAACAAGGAACATTAGATAACATTCATCAATATGCTTTATATATATGTCAACAACCTTATTTTAAAAATATTTATGATATAAAAGACTTAGTTAAAAAAATGCAAAACAATCGCATCCAAAAATATCATAAAGACATAATAGATGCATCTTGTCTACCAAAGGAAATACAAGAATATATTATTGATGAATTCCAAAAAGAAACACTTCTAAAAGAAACATTAAAAGAAATAGATTATCTTATCAGAAAAGAACCAATAGAAGAATTCATTCAAGACTTTATCTATACCCAAAAAATCAATCAAGAAATGAAACAAAGAAACATTCCTACACAACCACTACCAATTATATTTATCACAGGTAATAGAGGTAGTGGAAAAACAACAGTCGCAAGGCTCTTATCAAAAATATACTATGCCTTATCTCTAACAAGCCAGAAAGATTATATTCAAGGTAATCCTTGGAATTTCTCTCAACTCATAGAAAAAGCTTATCAATCTCAAAGTTTATTTGTATTAGATTTATCTATTCGTTGTTCTTATGAACAATTACAAATTTTAAACGAATATTATCATAAAGGATTAAAAATCATTATGATGGCTTATTCTGCTAAAGAATATCCTCAATTCAACAAAAAAATATTGCATCTTCCAGATTTTTCTTCCAATGAATTATATGATATTTTTGAACAAATTTGTGATAATAATCGTATAAGTATATCAACACAAGCAGTTGGGGCTATTAAGACAAAATTCGTTAATGACGAAATAGCAGGTCTCATACCACTTAATAATGCCATACAAGCTAGTATGTTATTTGGAAAGATAAATATACAACGTTATCGTCGTAATAGTGTTCCTTATTATGAAATTACTTTAGAAGATGTCTTAGATGCATTAAAAAATAAATAGAAAGGAGGAAAATAGAGTGTTTAAAGAAGGATATAAGTATTTTGAACATAGTCTTACTGGTAAGGAATTGCTTTTTTACCAAAAAACATATCAAGCTATTAAAAATAGAGATGTTTCAATAGCTTTCGATTATCATGATGTGGCTTCAGAACGTGCTAGAGAAATTGTTAAATATGTTTTTGAGGATAATCCTAGTTTTTTCTATTTTTCTCCTTATAAAATTATTTATGCGGCAGGCTTTCCATCATTTATTTTCTTTAATTATTTTTATGATGATAAGCAAATAGAAAAATATGAAAATGATATTAAATATATAATTATGAGATTTTTTGATGAATATAATGTCTTGGAATTACCTGTCTATAATCGTATTTTGATATTTCATAATTTCATATCAAGTCTTTGCACCTATGATCAAGTAGTTGCTGATGGGGGCATAGGGGTAAATGAAGATTATAATATTATTGGTGTGTTTCAAGGTAAAGAAGCTGTTTGTTATGGGTTTTCTCAAGTGTTTAAGTTATTATGTGATTATGCCAATATCGATTGTCTGATTATTCGTGGTGATGTAGGAGGTGCTCATGCCTGGAATATGGTGGAATATCATGGGAAGTTTTATCATATCGATGTGACATGGGATTTAAGCAAGGGTAAAAATAAAGGTCTGTTAGGAGCATATACGTATTTTATGGTAGATGATGAATGGATCTTAAAATCACGTACAATTAATCAAGAAGCTCATTATCCTATTAGTCACGGAATAGAAAATACATTATTTGGTAAGAAAGGATATGTTGTTAAAGATACTTATAATTTAGAAAATTATTTTTATAATAGATTACTAGAATATCCTAAAGAAATCGTTGTTTATGTAGAAGATCATCAAATGAATAGTACAATCGTACACCAAGCATATGATAAAGCATCACAAAGATTTTGTTTAAAAGTGAATAGAAAAATGAGATATAGTTCCATTAGTACTTATCAACAATATAGTATCGCATGTATAAAAGTAGGTGATATTCTATGAATGGACCTTTAAATTATAGTGAAATGATACCTTTAACACCTAGCGGACAATGTGAAATCATAGACTATTTAGATGAAGGTGGACAAGGATATATCTACATTACCAATAAAAATAGAATATTGAAATGGTATAAGGAAGATATTAATCCTCATATTAAAGCTAATATATTAGAAATGTTACAAAATAAATCACCTTATCCTAATATTACTTGGCCTATAGCTATTAGTAAGGATTATAAAAATTCTTTTGGCTATGTGATGCCTAGAATACCACGTGATTACATATCATTTAATTATTACTTATATGATGATGTCTATTATCTTAATTTAGAAGAAACGTTACAAATAGCTTATGCGATAGTGGATACATTTGATGCTATCCACAAAAAGGGTTATATATATCAGGATATTAATCCTAATGGTATTATGATTAGTAAGAAGAATCAATCAGTAATAGTTTGTGATGTTGATAATTGTAATCAAAAAGGACAATCATATGTTATGGGTACAAAGATGTATATGGCACCTGAAATTATGTTGGGACATACACCTAGCTTGTATTCTGATTATTATTCTTTAGCAGTTATATTGTTTCAATTGTTTTATGTTAATCATCCTTTGGAAGGTGCTAAAACTTTGTCTCAACCATTAAATGAAGCATTAGAATTAGAATATTTTGGTAAACATCCTGTTTTTGTATGTGATCCTATTAATCATTCTAATGGTTTTTATAAAGATTATACTGATGAATTTAAGCAAAGATGTA
>JAJQGQ010000289.1 GCA_021200395.1 Erysipelotrichaceae bacterium | reverse complement strand
ATAGTCTGTAAAGTATCAAAATATTGTATTTCTTCATTTGTCTTAGCAATTTGTTCATCTAGATGGGATAATGCATTCTTAGCTTTTTGGTATTTTACATAATATTTATGAGCATTTGTTTTACCATCATATCTTTCATCTAAATCAATTGTTATATAAGTATTATCATAATAGTTTTCTACTGTCACTTCTTTCATACCTTTATGCAACAAATGGAGATTCGCAAACAATAAATCACCTTTAATACGATATTCATCACTATTTTGACTATCAAAACGTGTTTGTTGTAGTTTTCCAAGTTTTATAACATTTCTTTGATATTCATTTTTAATATACTTCCCTAAGTCTGATGTTTGTTGCTTAATTCGATCTTTTTGATCGATTTCTTCATAATGTTTGTCTAAGCCTGTAAATAAGGCATAACTAGAATAAGTACATTGTAAATGAGTTAAAGGAATAAGATGAAAATATTCTTTTTGATTTATTTCATGAATATATAAAGTATCACTATCGTGTATTTGCTTTAATAAATCATCAAAATTCTCACCATGATCCATTCTATATAAAACTTCTCTTGATAACTCTGGTGAAAAACCTTGATAGGTTTTTGTTAGATTATCCGTTAATATCCAACCATTATAAGGATTCTCTTTATTTATCAATGGCGGCATTTGATAAAATGCCCCAGGTTGTAATATACGTGAACTCATAGAAGGTGATACACGTTTTAAACAATCAATAATCTTACCATCATCATGGGTTAAGATCATATTAGAATGTTTACCCATTATTTCAATATACATATGATATCTAATAGTATCTTTAAATTCATTAGTACCAATAATCTGCATATGAATAATACGTTCTAATTCTATTTGTTCAATAGATTCTATATAAGCCCCTTCTAAATGTTTCCTAAGCAACATTGTTAAACTACTAGGGGTGGTTGGGGTGGGATACGATAATTCACTCAATTGTATTCTCGCATATACTGGATGAATAGAAATCAGTAATTTTTGATTTTGACGATGAGCACGAATATGAATCAATAATTCATATTTTGATATTGCATATATCTTATTAATACGTCCTGTTTCAATTGTTTCTTGAAGCTTTTTAGTTACATTAGAAAGCATCATACCATCAAAAGCCATATGAACACGTCCTTTCCGATAAAATAGTATAACATAAATTATTAGAGAAGTCTTGAAAAATAATGGCGACTATGATAAGTTATGTTAAAGGAAGTGAGAGCTTATGAAAAGAGGGTTATTAATTATATTAAGTGGTCCTAGTGGAGTTGGCAAAGGGACAGTTCGTAAAGAATTATTCAAAGACGAATCTTTGAATCTTGCATATTCTATTTCTATGACAACGAGGACGGCTCGTCCTAAAGAAATAGAAGGCGTTGATTATTTCTTTGTGAGCGTTGATGAATTTGAAGATAAAATTAAAAATGGAGAATTATTGGAGTATGCGAAGTTTGTGGGAAATTATTATGGAACACCTCAAGCATATGTTGATAAGTTGTTAGATGAGGGTAAGAATGTTCTACTAGAAATAGAAGTTCAAGGAGCTCTTCAGGTTATGGCTAAACGTCAAGATGCATTAACGATTTTTTTAGTACCACCTTCACTTAATGAATTAGAAAAACGTATTCGTGGTAGACGTACAGAAGAAGAATCAGTTGTGCAGGAAAGATTGGCTAAGGCAACTAAAGAGATGGCTACTCAAGATGAATATAAATATGTTGTATGTAATGATAATGTTAAAAGTGCTGCTGATAAGATAGCACATATTATTAAGGAAAATTTGTAATATGAATAAAATATAGGTATGATTTTCTGGCGTCTTGATGCAGGACGATCAGATTGATGCGGAATCATATCTTTTTTCTTTTTAAGATTTTATTTTATATATTTTGTGATAAAATAGGAAAGGTGATGAATTTATGTATATTGTAAGTGTTTTAATCGAGCATCCTGTGCATGCTTTAGATACTAATTTTGATTATTTAAGTCATGATAAAGTTATCCCTGGAGTACGTGTTTTTATACCTTTTAATAGACAAAAAATTATTGGTTATGTAGAACATGTTGAAGAGACATCTTTATCTAAAGAAGAGTTAGAAAAAGATGCAGGTTTTACGTATCAATATATTCAAGAAGTTATTGACGCAGAACCATTATTAAATGATGAACTTATCGAATTGGCTAAAACAATGTCAAAACTTACGATGTCACCACGTATTGCCTGTTATCAAGCTATGTTACCTTCATCACTAAAACCTGCATCAAATAAAGCAGTAGGCATTAAAACACAATTAGTTGTTCATATAATCAAGGATGGAACACCGAAAACAGCTAAGCAACAAGAATGTTTATGTTATTTAAAAGAACATCAAGATATTTTATTGAAAGATGTTCCTTATAGTCGTGCATTATTGGATAATTTAAAAAAGCAGGGTTTTATTGAAATAATTGATAAAGAAATATATCGTCAACCAAAGTTTATGGAACATGTCGAAAAGAAGATTGTTTTAACTGATGATCAGCGTCATGTTGTTCAAGGCATTATCGCAACTCATAATCAAACATCTTTGATTCATGGAGTGACTGGTTCAGGAAAAACAGAGGTTTATTTAGCTTTGGCTTCGCATTATTTGTTGAGAGGTCAATGTGTAATTGTATTGGTTCCAGAAATAGCATTGACACCCATGATGGTTGAAGTTTTTAAACAAAGATTTGGTGATCAAGTTGCAGTTTTGCATTCACGTTTATCTCAGGGAGAAAAATATGATGAATATCGTCGTATTAAACGTGGTGAAGTTCATATTGTTGTAGGGGCTAGATCAGCGGTTTTTGCACCATTAGAAAATATTGGTTTAATTATTTTGGATGAAGAACATGATGCTAGTTATAAACAAGAAACCAAACCTCGCTATTTAACGAGTCAGATTGCCCGTATCCGTGCGCAAACACATAAGGCTAATGTTGTTTTAGGTAGTGCAACACCTTCTTTAGAAAGCTATTCACGCTGTGAAATAGGTGCTTATCAATTATTTGAATTACCGCAGCGTATTAATCAAAAACCTTTACCAAAAGTAGAAATCGTCGATATGATTGAAGAAAGCAGAAAACGTAATTTTTCATTGTTTTCTACAACTTTACAAGAACAATTACAAAAAACAATTGATGAGGGAAATCAAGCTATTCTTTTACTTAATAAACGTGGCTATGCTTCCTTTTTACAATGTCGTAGTTGTGGTGAGGTTATTAAGTGTCCTCATTGTGATGTGACACTCACTTATCATAAAGATGAAAATAAGCTTAAATGTCATTATTGTGAATATACAACTTCTCCAATTCATCATTGTCCAAAGTGTGGTCAAAATAAAATGAAACTTATCGGTTATGGTACGCAAAAAATAGAAGAAGAAATATCTAATACTTTTCAACATGCTAAAATTATACGATATGATGTTGACACGACCAAGCAAAAGAATAGTCATGCCAAATTATTAGAACAATTTAGACATCATGAAGCTAATATTTTGTTAGGGACACAAATGATTGCTAAAGGTTTGGATTTTGAAGATGTGACATTTGTCGGCGTTTTAAATGCTGATTTAAGTCTTAATATTCCTGATTTTAGAGCAAGTGAACGCACTTTTCAATTATTATCCCAGGTGGCAGGAAGAAGTGGCAGAGGTCAAAAAGAGGGTCGTGTCGTGATTCAAACTTATAATCCAGAACATTATGCGATTACATGCGCAGCTCAACATGATTATAAGAAATTCTATCAATTAGAAATGAATTATCGTCAAAAAGCCACATATCCACCATTTTGTCATATGGTTTCGCTTCTTATTCAAGGAAAAAATGAACAAGCAGTTAATAATGCTTCTCAACATATTAAGAATTATTTAGATGAACATCTAAATAATGTTCTCATCCTAGGACCAGCTCATAGTATGATTTATAAAATGAATGATTTATATCGTTTACGTATCTTATTAAAATTTAAAAAAGATAAAGAAGTTTATGTTGCACTTAATGCATTAAATGATTATTATAATAAAAAACAAAAAGGAAAGGTAACAGTAATATGTGAT
>JAJQGQ010000274.1 GCA_021200395.1 Erysipelotrichaceae bacterium | reverse complement strand
CCTTACAATAAAATCATTTTCTATTTTAAATTTACTCATACTATTTCCTCCCTGAAATAATATTTAATTAGTAAGGATGCAAGAAATTTGCACCCTTAATTAATTGCTACTCAGTGATATTGGTTAATGTAGCACAAGCCATGGAAGTACCAGTAGTATTTGTACTTACTGAAACAGTTGCCCATGAAAGTGCAGCTGAAAGGCCTACACATGCTAATGATGTGGATTGTGGACTAACTCCAGAATCTTGATTAATGTTTTCATCGTACATTTCAATATCAAAATCATTAAAATCGCTCATAAATTTTACTCCTTTCTGCAAATCGTTTTTGCTTATTTTTGCTCAAGTATGTTAATTGTTGAGCAAATTTATATATAATTATTACTTAAATTTATAAAAATCCAATAAATATAGATTAATATATAATTTTCAATGATTAAAATAAAAAATACATTTTTAAATAAAATATTTTACAACATTGTCTCAATAACACTTATTGAGTTTTTATTTTCCATACCTCTTAAAAAATTTAAAAGGAGAATATCTTAAATAATTATATTTTCAAAATAGTTGTTTTATTACTTGTATCCATTTAAGAAGGTTTTTACTTTATATTTAATTCATTTGCTAAGAGCTCATCTAAAGTAATAAATAAGAATACAAGCTAATTATATTTACTATAAATTATAAGATTATGTCGAAATCAAGGCCATTCGTTACCTAATAAAAGAAAAAATTTGAATAATGCATTAAAAATGATAGTTGGGAAAATCAATATATGAATTGTATTTATTAATTGATATGAAAATCAATAATGTTAGATGTTTCTAATAATTCAAAAAATTTATGTTGTATATATAAGCAAAGAAATAAAAAGTTTTTCAATGTTGATATTAAAAACTCAATAGTAAATTTAGTAGCACTCCAAATAGCAGATATCATTATTATCAATATAGAGAAAAATTTTATAAAAATTAAAAATAAATTACCAATTTTAGGTGTTTTCCGTGGCTATTAAGTGAGGGGATAAATCTCTTCTTCAAACAGGAACATTGAAAACTGAATAGCAAGGTTAATAACCCAGGTTATCGCCATGACTTTTTATTAAAACGAGCGATTCAATATATTTTCATATTATTAACTTTGCATAAAAACTTAAAAATAAAAAATAGCATAAACACATCATAATAGTTGCTATTTTACAAAATTGTTATGGATTTTATAAACCTTCATGAAGTTCTTAGATGATTCATCAAAGTATCAAATCAACATAAAGATAAACTAATAATATTAACTACGTCATCATTATCAATGATAGAAATCCATCAATTTTGTCATTTGGAATTGAAGGTAAGAAACCTTCATAGGGAGGGAAAAATGAATAATCTAAAAAATGTATGGATTCACTGTCGTGTAGTTAGTAGAGACAGTATGGAACTTTTGAACTATCAGGAACATGTGCTATGTGAAATAGCCTGCCAATGTAGCTTAAATATCGTTGGTGTTAGCAAGATTATATCAGTAGACAACAATAATAGTCGTTATCAGATTAATGCCATGAATCATGCTATTAGAGAACAAAAAGTTGATGCTGTACTTGTTTATACTAAAGAACGTATATCAACCGATAAGAATATTCTTGATGAATTTACGATCTTATGTGATATGTGTCATGTAAAGTTTGTGACATATCAGCAGTTAAAAGATGCTTTAAAACTCTAAAGATTTCTAAACATCTATCATGAATGATTTCAATGATTGATTGTTTTATAAGAGGACCACCATTTCTTCTTTCAAAAAATTAATGAAAGGAGAAATGGACAAATGTCTTACAACAAAGCAAAAGAAGAAAAAAAGTGGAGAAAATGGAAAGAGCAAGAAGAAGAAAAGCTAAGAGAGCTAGGAATGGATGAAGATAATATTAAACTTCTTCATGATTATGATCAGGAGGCTTTTAATGCTGATAGACTTTATCAAACAAGACAATATGTTAACAGTAATCTTGCTGAAACAGGTGTTACTACTATTGAATTACCTATTAATAGTTTGGATGATCTTTTATCATTATTAGATAATGAAGAATTATTCAAGGCCATGAAGAAAATAAATCATAAATTAACAATGCAGATTATTCATCTAAGAATATGTGGCTATACTGCTAAAGAAATAGCTCTTAAATTAGACATGAATGTTGATTCAGTCTACTATTTTATTAAGTCAGCCAGAAAAAAATTAAAAAATTTAAAATAATTTACCAATTTTGGGTGTTTTCCGTGGCTATTAAGTGAGGGGGGTTTTTAAACTCCTGAAGGAACATTGAAAATTGAATAGCAATTGTTAATAACGTTCTCTGTATTTGAGCCCATTAATGAATACGCCAAGACCTTTTGTTAAAGCGAGCGAACAATATTTGATTAAAAGATAAGGCTGCACTTATCAGGCGATGATGATACAGGAGAAATAATGATACACATGGTGAGTCTTAGTCCGAGCAGTATTGAATCCTGTCGCAGGCAAGACACCATATAGGTGGGAATCCTATAAGCAATATCTAATGCCTTTAAATTTAGAAACACTTGTGGAACTGTAAGGCAAAACAGTCTATTAACAATGCATAAAAACTATTTAAAAAATTTCGAAATAGCATCCATAGAAATATGGATTGCTATTTCTTGTACATATTATGAAGGAGGTGTAAATGATGGTTGATGTAGTTAGAAGAGGAGAAATTTATATAGCTGATCTTAATCCAGGATTTGGTTATGAACAGTGTGGCATCAGACCAGTGATTATTATACAGAATGATAAAGGCAACAAGTATAGTCAAACAACTATTGTTGCTTGTATATCATCACAAGTAAAAAGCAAAGCAAGATTGCCTACACATGCTTATATTAAGGTCAGAGGAGCTTTCAGCTGTAATTCTATTGTTTTATTGGAACAAATACGGGTTATTGATAAAGAACGTCTGATAAGAAAAATAGATACTCTAGGACATGATGAAATGGCTAAGGTTGATTCTTGCTTAAAAATTAGTTTGAACATAAATTAATATAATATCGGTAAAATTGTATGAAATCAAGGATGCAAAATTAGTTTTTGCATGTTCGTCATTGCTATGAATATAGATTAAAATATTTCTAGAATATTAAATTGTTAATATTCGAGGATGTAATATTTATCTATATTTCTATGGTTTTACAAGGAGGTTTTATGGAAATGAGGAATTATGATTTAGAATCAGAACCTAAAATAATTTTAATAATATTATCAGAAGGTAATAAGTGTGGTAATTCTCAAATGGATAATGAAAAACCTATAAATATAAAAAAGAAGGAAATACCTATTTGGGAAAAGAAATATTTGACTATTCCAGAAGCTATTAAGTATTCAAATATAGGCGATAACAACTTAAAAATAATGTTGAATAAACCAGAGTGTGATTTTGTTGTTTATTTAGGGAATCGAAAATTAATCAATAGACAAGGATTTGAAGAATATCTTAATACATTACATTCGTTGTAAAAAAGCCAAAGCTCAGAAAAATTTGTAAATATTAATCTGAATATAAAAAGAATTTATCTTTATCATTCTAATAATGAAGGTGGTGATATTATGAAAGAAAATATGGAAGTACCTATTTGGCATAAATGTAATTTAACAATTGCTGAAGCATCAAAATATTTTAATATTGGTGGTAATAAACTAAGAGAAATTACTGATGAACCAGATTGTGATTTTGTATTACTTATAGGTACAAAGAAATTGATAAAGAGAATTAAGTTTGAAGAATATTTGGAACATGAATATTCATTATAACAATACTTATATGATATTTTAAGATAAATTCTTTGAGGAGGAAAGTATATGGCAAAAAGAAAAGATAGTAAAAATAGAGCTCTTAAGAAAGGTGAAGGAGTTAGAAGAACAAACGGTAAAGAATCATATTATTATCGTTGGAGCGATGATACAGGTAAACGACATTATATCTATAGTGCTAATTTAAATGATTTAAGAAGACAGGAAAATCAAATAGTTAAAGATAGAATTGATGGCATAAAATATGCTGAAAATCTAACTCTTAATGATATATATTATATGTGGGTTAAGGTAAGAAGAGGATTAAAGG
>JAJQGQ010000258.1 GCA_021200395.1 Erysipelotrichaceae bacterium | reverse complement strand
CTTTAATAGCATCTTCAAAACTTATGTAATAAGCATCATGCTCGTTATATATACCATAACCTAAGACAATCGATTTATGATAATTATTATCATATATAGCACCTAAGATAGCTGAATCTTCCTTTATTTCTGGTAATGTATGAACAATTTGATATGATAATTCAATGACTTCTTGTTTTGGTGTTTCTAAAGATATACGTTTGAGCAATGAGTTCATATCATACTTTGTATAAAAATCCTTAAGTTTATCAAAATCATAACCTCGATATTCAACATTCTCTAAATTAAACTCAATATCAACATCTCTAAGAATAGTAGCAATCTCTTTAGACTGTAAGCCAAGTTCAATACCATCTCTTACTTTTTCACCCATTTTGCCTTTAATTTCAGACATATGTTCTTTAAGATTTTCAATTGTTCCATATTGATGCAATAGTTTAAGTGCCGTTTTTTCACCAACCCCTTTAATACCAGGTATATTGTCAGCACTATCACCCATCAACCCTAGAAAATCTCTAATCTGATCAGGTTGTAGACCATATTTTTCATCAATAGTAGAAGGTGTATAAACATCTAGTTGACTCACACCTTTCACTGTCCTATAAACTGTTGTTTGTGATGATACCAACTGAAAAGCATCTTTATCTCCTGTAAATATGGATACTAATAATCCTTGCTTTTCTCCTATAGCAGATAAGGTACCAATAATATCATCGCCTTCAAAACCTTCTTTTTCAATATAACTAATTTGATAAGCATCCAGAAATTCTCTAACCATCGCAAATTGACATTTCAACTCTTCTGGTGTTTCCTTCCTAGTCGCTTTATACTCTTCCATCATATCATTTCTAAATGTTTTCTTACCATAATCAAAGGCTACAACAATATATTTAGGATTCCTTTCTAATATCTTTGTAAGCATATTGGCAAAACCAAAGACCCCATTCGTAGGAATCCCATCTTTATTAACCATTAAGTTTCCCATTGCTGCTGTCGCATAATAAGCTTTAAACAACAATGAATTACCATCTATCAATATTAATTCTTCCATGATTCTTTCACCTCAACCTTTTCTATAATCAATGATAACTTTTGACGATTATCAACTCTACCATTTATTAAACAAATACTTCCTTTTTTTAAAGACATTTTAACACTTTGATAACGCGATGCAAAAACCACACCATCAACACTACCAGTTTCATCCTGTCCTTCAATAAAACACATTTCCTGCCCTTTTTTATCCACGATGTTTTTAACCCTTGTAATAGTCACAACAACATTTACATATTTTCCAATATAAGAAGATAAATTATGAATAGAAACAATCGGTAAAGATATCTGTTGTTTCATAAGTTCAATTGGATGCTTAGATAAATATAAACCTAATACTTCTTTTTCTCTTTCTAATTTTTCATTTTCATCATCTTTATACATCTG
Organism: Erysipelotrichaceae bacterium; assembly: GCA_021200395.1. GTDB lineage: Bacteria > Bacillota_I > Bacilli_A > Erysipelotrichales > Coprobacillaceae > JAJQDJ01. The sequence goes on along the minus strand of JAJQGQ010000258.1, from coordinate 2,727 downwards.
TAATATTGGTTTTTCATCTATACCTAAATTTTGCATAATATGAGCATATTCTTCAATAGCATCAAGATTATGACGCATCGTTTTTCGACTCATTCTAAATTCATCCATAGCTCCTGCATCAATCAAAGATTCCACCATTTTTTTAGATACATAACTATTATCCATTCTTAACATAAAATCATAGATATCTTTAAATAACCCATTTTCTCTTTCTTTCTCAATATCTTTATAAGCTCTATAACCAACATTTTTAATAGCCAATAAAGAATAACGAATATGACCATCTTCAACCATAAAACGCTCATAACTATGATTGATGGATGGTGGTAAAATATCAACATGATTTTCTTTACATTCTTGTATACAATGAAGCTTAGAATTTTGGGAAGAAGCTTCATTAGATAATATCGAAGCAAAAAAGTATAATGGATAATTAGCTTTTAAATAAGCTAATTCATATGCTATATAACCATAAGCAACACTATGAGATTTATTAAAACCATAATCAGCGAATTTTTCGATTAGTTGAAAGACTTCTATTGCTTTTTCTTTTGTATAACCGTTTTTAAGACAACCATCAATAAATTCTTTTTTCATGGATGCCATTAAATCACTTTCTTTTTTAGAAGTCGCTTTACGTAGAATGTCGGCTTTTCCTAAAGAAAAGCCAGCCATTTTTTGCGCTACTTGCATCATTTGTTCCTGATAGATCATAACACCATAAGTTGATTTTAATATAGGTTCTAATTCTTTTAATGGATAAGTTACTTTATCAGGATGATTTCTACCTTCTAAATATAAGGGTATATTTTTCATTGGTCCTGGTCGATATAAAGCATTAGCAGTAACAATATCATCAAAACATGTAGGTTTCATTTTTTTAAGCAAGCTACGCATACCATCAGATTCTAATTGAAAGACACCATAAGTATGAGCAGAAGCTATCAGTTCATAGGTTTTCGTATCATCTAATGGTATTTCATTAAGAATGATGTCTTGCTTCGTATTGGTTTTGATATCTTTTAATATATAATCTATCATTGTTAGATTCTTAAGACCTAAAAAATCCATTTTTAGTAGTCCTGCATCTTCAATATAGTCTTTAGAATATTGAGACATCAGATTATTGTTAGGACCATAAACAAGGGGAACGACATCATCAAGAGGTTCTTTGGAAATAATCACACCTGCTGCATGCATGGATATATTACGTGGTAAGTAAGCAATGATGCTACATGCGCCAATAATCTTTTTTAAAGCAGGATTTCGATTAATATTGAGTTGAAATTGAGCAGAAGTTTGATAAACTTCACTAATGGATTTTTTATTTTTTGGACCTGTAGGAATCATTTTCATGACCATATTTAAAGTTGCAAGTGGTACGCCCATCACTTTACCCATATCTCTAATGGCAATACGTGGTCCATAGGTATTGAAAGTAACAATTTGCGCAGCATGATCAACACCATATTTATCAATGACATATTGAATCACTTCATCTCTTCTATCATCTTGAAAATCAATATCAATATCAGGCATAGATACACGTTCAGGATTCAAAAATCTTTCAAAGAATAAATCATAAGCAATAGGATCAATATTTGTAATGCCTAAACAATAAGCTACCAAGCTACCACAAGCACTTCCTCTACCTGGCCCTACTTGGATATGATTGACTTTAGCATATCTAACATAATCCCAAACAATCAAAAAATAATCATCAAAACCCATTTCATGAATGGTTTTAAGTTCATATTTTAATCTATCAATATATTTTTGTGAAATAGTTTTGTCTTTAAAGCGTTTCTTTAAACCTACTTTACAAAGACTAACAAGATATCCATAAGCTGTCCCTTTTTCTAATGGATAGACTGGTAAGTGATTTTGATGTAAAGGTATAGTAGCTTTACAAAGGTTTAAGACATATTGTGTTTCTTTAAGGATATCTTCTTGAAATAATGTGCTCATTTCTTCTTCTGTTTTTAGATATTTTTCATTGGTTTGGATTTCATAGTTGATATCTAATGTTATGCCTTGTTGAGAGGCTTGCATGAGATCTATAGCGAAAGCATCCTGACTTCGTAGATATCTGACTTCATTAGAACAGATGACTTTTATTTTCGCAAATGAAGCTAAAGAGATCAGTCGTGCATTGAGTTGTTTTTGATAAGATAAGTGATGGTTTTGAATCATGATATAATAATTGTCATGAAATAAGTCTTTTAACATTTTCATATAACTTAAAGCTTTATCTTCATTATCAATACTTAATATCTTTTCGACAATGCCATCTCTACTTCCTGAAATCACTAATATATGTTGATAGCTCGCTAATTCTTCTAATGTCATCTGATCAAGATTAATTTGACTGCATATCTTCATCAAATCAAAATAACCTTGATCATCTTTAGCAAGTAATATAAAAGAATAAATATCATCATCAATAGTAATACTAGCATCTAAACCAAAAATAGGTTTAATGCCATATTTCAAACACTCTTTCGAAAACTCCACGGTGCCATACATATTATCTTTATCAGTCAACGCCAAAACATCAATATGCTTTTTAAGGGCATCTTGAATAAGATCTTTGATTAATATTGTACTATTTTGAAAACTATAACAACTATAAACCTGTAAATGACCAAACATATGATACCCTCCTTGAATGCTATTGTACTAAACCGCTTACGCGGTAGTTTTTAAATTTTCTTTTTTAAATATTGT
>JAJQGQ010000014.1 GCA_021200395.1 Erysipelotrichaceae bacterium | reverse complement strand
ATACATATTCTTTTTTCATCATAACATCCACCTTCTTCAGTATTATTGTACTTTATAAGTTTCGCTTATACATCAAAAGAATTTTAATTTTATGTAAAGAATATGTAAAGAAAAAAGAACCTTAAGCTTTTGCGGTTCTTCGATGAAGTATAGTTACAACAACAATAATCACAATCAGCATAATAACTGAACAAATACCTGTTGTTGACCATAACTTTGGTTCACTATATAAACTTGTTAATTCAGATATCTTTCTTATAAGAATTGCTAAAGCATAGCCTGATGTAAAAGCACCTATTAAAGCTAATATCCATTTAAACCATTTAGGAAATACTTCACTAAATAATATAGCTGATACAAGACATACACAAGCAATAAATGCACCAGTAACAAAATGCATAAGGTAACCTCCTTTTATACAACATTTAAAATAACATAAATCAAAGAATATTGCAATATAATTGTGAAATCAGTGGATGAAAAATCAGGTTAATTTTGTAATAATTGTAGAATTATAGAATAGTTTGTGATAAACTATATGCAGTTAAAGGATGGTGTGTTATGTTTAGTAGAAAAAGAAATTATTATAGTTCATATTCGTCAAGGGGACGTTCAAATAATCGATTGGATAAAATTATTATTGTCGTTGTTGTTGTAGCACTTGTTATTGGTATTGCTGTTTGGTTTAATTTTAGCAGGATTCGTTTAATGATAAAAGGTTATTCTTTTTCTCAGCAAAATGATATTCTAAGCTTAAGCAATGATGATGTTAAAGAAATACTATCTCATGATAAGATGGATAATATTGAAGATTGGATTGAATTAAGTGAAACTGTTACTTATTATGATGAATATCAACAATATTATAATTTACATAGTGAATTAGAAACAAGTGATGTTGTATCTAATATTGATAATATTTTTACCAATTATTATCCAAAGCTTGCAGCTTTAGGTTATAGTGAAGATCAAGTGTGGGATTTATTAGAAACAGCTGATGCTTCTGATTTACAATATCTTATTTCAAATGGTTATACATATAGTGATATTCAATCATATATGGATGTTCAAGGTTTTGACTTCCAAAATATGAAAGAGTATGAAGAAGTTTATGAAGAAACACAAAACTATACATATGCTGTATTAATTACTGCTTATCCTTTCATTATTTCATCTAATGATGTAGATGCAGTCTATACCATTACAAATCCAGATGATTATACAATTCTAGTTAAAGATGGATTCATGCTAGATTCAACTTATGTGCCTGAAGATCTAGTTGATTCAACTGTTGTACCTGTAGCTCCAGATTGTGAAAATTCGCAACTTAGAGCAGATGCTATGGCTGCTTTAGAAGAAATGTATAATGATGCGAGTGCATTAGGTTATAATTTAGTTATTAATAGTGCTTATCGTTCATATGTTGAACAACAAGAAACATATGATGCTTATTTTGCTAAATATGATGAAGTGACAGCAGCTAGCTTAGTAGCTAAACCTGGTGCGAGTGAACATCAAACTGGTTTAGGTGTTGATTTGACAAGCCAAAGTGTTGTAAGTGGTGAAAGATTAGTCTTTGGTGATACTGATGAATATCAATGGTGTAAAGAAAATTCTTATAAATATGGTTTTATTTTAAGATATGAGGAAGATAAAGCAGATATTACTGGTATTGGTAAAGAACCATGGCATTTTAGATATGTAGGTGTAGATGTTGCCACAACTATTTATGAAAATGGCTGGACTTTAGAAGAATATTGTTTATATACTGGAACAATTCCAGAATTATCATAAATCCAGGATCTCCTGGATTTTTTTATGGAGGAAATTTATGTTAATGATGGTGGATTATGTACGAGAGAGAATAAGTACATATAATGATTTAAAAGTTGGTATTGATTTTACTATGGGTAATGGTCATGATACTTTATATTTATCACATATTTGTGATTATGTGTATAGTTTTGATATTCAGGATGTTGCAATTGATCATACAAAACAAATACTTGATAAAGATAATGTTTCACTTATATTAGATGGACATGAAAATTTTGATCGTCATGTCACATCTTTTGATGTAGGTATTTTTAATCTCGGTTATTTACCACAAACCAATCATTCTATTACAACAAAATTTGAAACGACTAAAATAGCTATAACCAAAGCTATAAAATATATGAATAAAGTATTATTTATTGTGGTATATCCAGGACATGAGGAAGGATATAAGGAAAGTATATGGATAGATGATTATGTAAGTCAATTAGATAGTCATCAATATCATGTATCACAATATAGAATGCTTAATAAAAACTTATCGCCATATGTCATAGAAATAGAAAAAAAGCAGATTTAATCTGCTTTTTCTTAACATAAGATATACTCAAAATCTTCTTTATCGACTGAATAAATGAGATCACTAGGAGCTTGTGATCTAATGTGATATAATTGACCATCTTCAATCTTTCCATTCCATGTAGATACAACAACAATATCTTCACTAATTTCTTTTAAGAATGACAATAAATCAATTTCACTATTCTTAGCATAAATAACTCTTTTATTATCTAATAATAATACGTCTTGATGGTAAGTTGATAAGAAATTTTTCATTTCCTGTACTAATTGATTGTTTGGAGTATTAGCAAAAATCATATCTAAATTAATAATAGGGATTCCTGTTTCAGCACTATAATCTCTAATAATTTTAGATTTTCCACTACCTGGCCCTCCTACAACCAATAATAATTTGTGTTTTTTGTCTTTAACTTCCTCGACTTTTTTTGTGATATCCATATTTCATATCTCCTTTAACTTAAGATTTCTTGATTCAATTATAACATTAACCAAGCATCTTTTCCACTTTTATCAGAGATTTTTTTTAGGAGATTTCACGAATTGTTAGAATAAGTTGTCCTAATAGAGTATATTCATGAATATCTTCTATTCTTATAATGTCTGGAAGATAATCAATTGGAATATATTTGCTCATTTCCTTCTTTAGTTCCTTAACATGAGGAATCAAAGCACAACTAAACAATATAGCATCAGGAGAAACAATAGAAATAATAGATGTTAACGTTTGGGCCACTAATTCTAAAGCACCTTCAGGAGTTTTTGCCAAATTTAAGCGATCATCAGATAAATTCATAGGTAAATATTGAATTTCACCTGCTAAATGATTTTTTCCTTTAATTAATTGACCATCAATAATAATACCAGCACCTGCATGATAATTCATAGGCTGGAATAAGAAAGCTAAATTTTGATACTTCGTTTGTGAAGCAAAATATCCTACAGCAGCTGTATTAACATCATTATCCACTACAAATTTCATTTGACTATAACGTGAAGAGAGCATCTGGATGACATTACCATCAGCTAATCCTGCGATACTCGCAGAGGTAATATAACCATCATTTATAATACCAGGAATTGAAATACCTACCGTTTCAAATGTGTGTTGTAATAACACGGTATCAATAATATCATAAATATCTTGGACACTGAATCTAAACTTAATAATATGATTATCAAATAGCATTTCATTATTCTCATCATATAAACGATAATCTATATGTATACGATGACTATTTCTCACAATAGATATAACCAATATCTTTGTATGCTTATGTGTAGATATAGCTAATGGTATATGTTTTATTTCTTTGTGAGTGGGTGGGGTTTTATCTTTTCTAGAATCATTAATCATTCGAAAAGTATTGGTCACATCATATGTAGCAAAATATTGGGCGGGAATATTTAAAACAATCTTATCCTTTAAAATATCCTGTACTTTTGCCAGCATATAAGAAATCTGAGGTGCTAATAAAATAACATCATAATTCTTACCTTCTTTAAATAAATTATTATAGCTTGTTGCACTTACTTGATAATTAAGTTTTAATAAATCAGATGCTTCTTGTAGTTTTTCTGCAAAATAAGATGTTGTTAAACCACCTGTACAACTTAGCAATATTTTTACTTGTGGGCGATTAATAAGCTTGCGAATACATTCTTCCATTTCATGGAATAAGTCAGTTGCATGTTTAAGGTTTTGCATCTGAAAGTGTAAGTAGAATTCATTTTTTCCAGTTATAAGGTTTGTGACACATAATTCAATAATATTCATTGAATTAAAAATAATTTGGCTATAACTATTTTCTGATTCTATAATAATAGTAT
>JAJQGQ010000084.1 GCA_021200395.1 Erysipelotrichaceae bacterium | reverse complement strand
AAAAAATCCATACTTCCTAATTTGATTTTTTTATTAATTTTTTATTGGTTAATACTTCCTATTTATGGCAATAAGGAAATTTGGCTAATGTATGATAAGCTTTATAAAGGTGGAGATAATGGCGAGTATTTCTTTAGATATTGTATGGATAAAAATGATGGTTATCAAGATTATTATATTTTAAATAAGACAGCCGCAGGTTTTGAAAGTTTATCAAAGGATTACGGGAAAAATGTTGTTGAATTTAATTCGTTGAAAAATAAAATTTTAACGTTACACGCAACTAGAATTTTTTCTACTCACGCTAATGTCTATAGATATTGTGGAATTTCTAAATCGTTTTTACCTTATGTAAAAGATCTCTTGAATTCTGAAAATTACTGTTTACAGCATGGTTTAACAATTCAAAAAATAGCACAATATCAAAATAGATTAGAAGATAATTTAAAATTGTATTTTTGTTCTTCTAAATATGAAATAGAAAATTTAAGACATCCAGTTTATGGATTTGAAGATAATCAATTGCTTTTAACGGGTTCACCTAGATATGATGGATTAAAAAACAATGATCAAAAGCAAATATTAATTACACCTACATGGCGTAGAAATATTGTCATAACAGGAAATAAATTTGGAACGTCAAAAGATTACAATGATCAGTTTAAAAATACTGTTTATTTTGATATTTATGATTCACTAATAAATGATAAAAAATTAATAGATACCGCTAAAGAGCAAGGATATAAGATTGTGTATTTATTGCATCCTGTTATGAGTTCACAAATTAATGATTTTCATATTCAAGATGGTGTGGAAATAGTGGCTGCTACTTCAGACATGTCATATGAAAAAATATTAACTGAATCTAGCTTAATGGTGACAGACTACTCAGGAGTACAGTTTGATTTTGCTTATCAAAAAAAGCCGATATTATATTATCATCCTGATAGATTGCCACCACAGTATGATGAAAGTTGTTTTAAATATGATACAATGGGTTTTGGACCAATATTAGAAAGCCATACTGAAATTGTTGACTCGCTTTGCGAATACATGAAAAATCAGTGTCAAATGAAGGAAGAGTATATTACACGTGTTGATGAGTTTTTTGCTTATAGTGATTTTAATAATTCAGAAAGAATTTATGAAAATGTTATTGAATTAATAAAGAATAAATAAACTTTATTTCACAAATTTCGTTTTATTGAAATTTATCATAAGATATGATACTATATTAAATGTTAAGAACATATTAAAATTGTGTTGATTTAACTATCATGTTATTGCTTGATTTTTGGAAGGAGCGTATTTAAATGAGTAATAATATAGCTATCATATTTGCTGGTGGTACTGGTACGAGAATGGGTGCAGGTCTGCCTAAACAGTTTCTTAAAATTAATGGAAAACCTATTCTTATTCATACTTTGGATAATTTTGAAAATTCACCAGAAATTGATAAAATTTATATTGCTTGTAAAGAGGATTATATAGAGCATACTATAAAGGAAATAAAGAAATATCAAATTACAAAAGTTGCCAAGGTCATAGCAGGTGGAAACTCTAGTCAGGATTCAATTTATAGAGCATTAAAGACTGCAAGAGAAGAAAATGATGATGATTCAATCGTTTTGATTCATGATGGAGTACGTCCGATTTTGACACAAGAAGTTATAAAAGCTAATGTTGATAGTGTTAAGAAACATGGCTCAGGTATAACTTGTACGGCATGTTATGAGACAGTTATTATTAGCGATGATGGCCATAAGGTTGATGATGTACCTTTACGTGACAAGGCGTTTACAGCACAAGCACCTCAAAGTTTTTATTTGGGTGATATTTTAAGTGCACATGAAGCTGTAAGAAAAACAAATCCTAATTATGATGGTATTGTTGACTCTTGTACTTTACTTAGAAGACAAGGTAAAGAAGTCTATATTGTCAATGGAAATAGAGGAAATATTAAAGTAACGACACCTGAAGATTTTTATATTTTAAGAGCGTTGTTACAATATCAGGAAAACGAGCAGATTTTAGGATTATAAGGAGTATATGATGAATAAAATTTTAGAAGAAGATTTACAAATGATTATTAATTCTGGTGATTATTTTGAAAAACTGAATAATAAAACAGTTCTTGTGACTGGATTTAAAGGAATGATAGGTTCATATCTTACAAAAACTTGTTTATATTTGAATGATACTAAAGGATATAATATTCAAGTTATAGGTTTAGAAAGAAATGATGAGCGTATTGATCCTTATGTAGCAAATCATCCAAATATGAAAATTGTTATTCAGGATGTCGCACAACCATTTAAAATAGAAGATCATGTTGATTGGATAGTACATGCTGCTTCTCCAGCATCACCTCTTATTATGAAAAATGATCCTGTTGGTACAGTTGCTGCAAATGCTTTAGGAACATGGAATGCTTTAGATTTTGCACATAAAAATAATTCTGAAGGATTTTTGTTTATTTCATCAAGAGAAATTTATGGACAACCATATGATAATCAAGAACAATTCTATGAAGATACATATGGATTGGTTGATCCATTGACACCGCGTTCTTGCTATCCAGAAGGGAAGAAATGTGCTGAAACTATGTGTGTATGCTACAAAGAACAATATGGTTTAAATACAAAAATTGCACGTTTAGCACATACTTATGGTCCTGGAATGTCTATTTATGATGGAAGAGTTCAAGCTGATTTTTTAAAGAATGTTTTAAATAAAGAAGATGTTGTTATGAAAAGTACTGGTGAAGCTGTTAGAACTTATTCATATATTGCTGATTCTGTTAGTGCTTTATTTAGAATATTATTAGATTCAGATGATATCGTTTATAATATTGGTGATAGTAAAAATAAGGTATCTATCAAAGAATTAGCAGAAATATTAGTACAAGTCAATCCAGAAGATCATTTAAAAGTTGTAATGGATTTGCCTAAGGATGCTTTAAAAGGTGTTTCACCTTTTACATTAGGTATATTAAATAATGATAAGATATTAGCCTTAGGATGGAAACCACAATTTTCAGTATTAGACGGTTTTACTAGAACTGTAAGATATTTGGAAATTGAAAGAGCTGAAGGAAGATTATAGATGTCTTTAAAAAATATATTATAGATTATATTTATTACTTAAATGAGAAATATTCATAAGCTTGTTTTAGCTAATTGTGAAAATTTCTCATTTTCTTCTATATTAGATTGAGGGGAATGTATGAAAGTTTTAATTGTATCATTTTATGATGATAATTATGGGGATAATTTAATAAGAGTTTGTTTTGAAAATATACTAAAAACTGTATTTGGTAATTTAAAGATTACAAACAATATTTTCAATAAAATGTCATTAAAAGATATTGATGTTGAATTGATATATAATTCTGATATAATCTTCTTTGCTGGTGGAGGATTATTTGGATTAAGTTATTTAAATTTTTTTGATTACCTAGATAAGATTGTGAATATAGCTGATGAAAAAAACATTCCTGTTATTTTTTCTTCAATTGGAATTAATAACATGGATATTTCATCAGAATCAAAATATAAATTGGAGAATTTATTAAGCAAAAAATGTATTAAAGCAATATCGGTACGAGAAAATATTTCATTATTTAATGAGTATGCCAAGAATTGTAATTGCAATATAGTTGAGGTATGTGATCCAGCTGTTTGGACAAAATATGTTTATGGTATTAATAAAAGTACCGATGGAAAAAATAAGACTATAGGAATTAATGTGGTAAGAGGTGGACTTTTTAAGGATAACAACAAAAATTGGGTTTTAGCTGATGAAGAGAAATATATTATGAAACTGAAAAAGTCTTTAGATGAATTAGGATATAACTATTTATTTTATACAAATGGCAGTTTTTTAGATGATAATGCATTGCGTTATATTGCTCGTAAGAATAATATTCCAAATGATAGAATTGTTTATAATAATACAACAAAAGAATTAGTGAATACAATAAGCCAATTTGATTTTGTAATTGCAATCAGGATGCATTCTTCGATTATATCATATTCTTTAGAAATACCCTGTTACAATTTAGTTTGGAATGATAAAATTCCCTTGTTTTATCAAAATATTAATTATGCTGATAGAGTAATTGCTTTAGATGATGAAATGATGATAGAAAAAATATTAAATGGTATTGATGAAAATCTATCAACTAAGTCTGACCATAAGTATATGATGAGCTTATAT
>JAJQGQ010000083.1 GCA_021200395.1 Erysipelotrichaceae bacterium | reverse complement strand
TAATAATGCATTTCTATAATAATATTTATAGATATTAATTCTATTCTTATTTTCTTCATTCAATATTGTAATTTTTTTGGAATTAAATCGTTTATGAAGTACTTTGCTTTTCCCACAAAACCATGCATTTCCATAATTATGTACTAAACGTCTTGTATATTCAGTATCATCACCCCAGATGAAATATTCACCTATTGGATATCCTACATGATTTATGGCATCAATTGGTACCAGTATTGATACAAATGTGGCTTCGTTTATAGATACAATACCTTTATCTAAATATTTATACCAAAAAGAATAACCATTTTCACAAGGCCTAAAATCAATACTTGGCACATTCATAGGTTCACCTTTTGGACCATATACATAACTTGCTAAAAAACCTATGGTTTCATCATTGTTTTCTAATACTCTTATAGAATTAATTAAACCTTCTAATGCATCTGTATCAGGAATAGTATCATCATCCATAATCCATACCCAATCATATTGTTTTTTACTAGCTATTTCTATACCTTTGCTGAATCCTCCTGCACCACCCAAATTAGATTCACTATTTATTAAACTAATTATTGTATTATCATATTTGGATCCCTTTTCGAACAGTTTTTCCGTACCATCTGTACTGCAATTGTTAAAAACTATTATTGAAGATAACTTATAGGTTTGATTAAGCAAAGAATCTAAACATTCCTGTAATAACTCTTTTCGATTATATGTTACAACAATTGCAACTACTTTTACTGTCATTTAATTCTCTCCCATCTCTATAAAAATTTTATTTTAAATAATTTTCTATAACATCTAAATATTGTTGAGTATTTGAGTTAAAAGTATTAAAGTCCTTATCTTTAATTTGTTCTATTAATATATCAAGATTATTTAAATTATCACAGCTCATAATAAAGTTACATTTTACAAACTCTTCAATTAACTGAATTTGATGATCATCGACATGTTCTCCATACCTTGATAATCTAGGAACAGCAATAACTTTTTTCCCCGCTTTTAAAGCACCTACTATTGCACCTGTGCCACCATGAGTTATCACAATAGAACTTTTATTCATAAAATCATTAAATTCATCCCTATCAAGATAAGGTTTATATGCATAATTTTTTGGAATATATTTACATGCACCAGTTTGAGCAAATACTTTATCTTTAATTTTTCCCTCTTTAATTAATTGATCAATAGCTTTGATTAATCGATCAAATTGAAACTTTTGCGATCCGACTGTTACAAAAATCATAAACACACTTCTCTCTTTTACTAATAAATACTTCCTAGATATTCAGCATTAGGATAATAGTTTCTTAATTCTTCCCATTGAATGAAAAAGCGATCTGCAAATTTATATATTAACTTTCCTGTTTCTGTAGGAGAGGTGACTTTTGCAAACGATTCTATATAAATTAGTTTTCCACCAAATAATTTAACAATCAAACACATTGGTATCATTGCTAATACACCCGTACAAATAACAACATTCGGTCTTTCTTTTATATATATATAAACAGAAACTAGACAATTAAAAAATAATTCAATCCAGCATTTCCATTCTTTTCTATTAACTTGAAATAAATAATGCACAATAGTATTTTTAGGTTTGCTACTATATGAAGTCTTTTCAGTTAATATAAATCCATCATATTTTTCTAATAAAGGAAGAAGCATTAGTAATTGCTCATAATGTCCTCCTGAAGAAGCCGCAAGACAAATTTTATATTTATTTGACATAATAACTTCTCCTTATCTAGTCTCTTTCATAAATATCCCTAGTATATATTTTATCTTTGACATCATCTAATTCATTATCCAAACGATTCACTACAATAACATCACTCATTTGTTTGAATTCATCAAAATCATGAATAACTTTATATTTCATAAAAGTATCTTCTTTCAATGTTGGTTCATAGATAACAACTTCAACACCTTCGCCTCTTAATTTTTTCATAACATCCTGTATGGCACTTGCTCTGAAATTATCAGATCCTGATTTCATTGTTAATCTATAAATTCCTACGACATCAGGATTCTTATTGATGATCATATGAGCGATATGTTCTTTTCTTGTCTTGTTACTAGATACAATTGCACTAATAAGGTTTTCAGGTACATTCTTATAATTAGCTTTTAACTGTTTTGTATCTTTTGGTAAACAATAACCTCCATAACCAAATGATGGATTATTATAATGTGTACCTATTCTTGGATCCAATCCAATACCTTCAATGATTTCTTTGGTATTTAATCCCTTTATTTCGCAATAAGTATCTAATTCATTGAAATATGATACTCTTAATGCCAAATAAGTATTTGCAAATAACTTGATAGCTTCTGCCTCTGTAGAATGTGTAAATAAGACATTAATATCATCTTTATAAGCACCTTCTTTTAATAAACTGGCAAATACTTCAGCTCTTTCACTCTTTTCACCAACCACTATTCTAGAAGGATATAAGTTATCATATAAAGCTTTGCCTTCTCTTAAGAACTCTGGTGAAAAAATGATTCTATCAGTATTAAACATTTTATTGACTTGTTTTGTATAGCCTACTGGAATAGTAGATTTAATAACAATAGTTGCACGACTATTGTATTTAAAAGCTTCTCTTATTACAGATTCCACTGCACTTGTATCAAAGCTGTTTGTTTCATCATCGTAGTTTGTAGGTGCTGCAACCACAACATAATCAGAATCACTATATGCTTCTTTTGAATCTGTAGTTGCTTTTAAATTTAAATTTTTATTTTGTAAGAAATCTTCGATTTCATTATCTTTAATAGGTGAAATATGATTATTGATCATATCAACTTTTTCTTTAATAATATCGATTGCGACAACTTCATTATGTTGAGCTAATAGTGTTGCAATACTTAGACCAACATAACCTGTTCCTGCTACTGTAATTTTCATTATTTTGCCCCCCTACCCTTTATTACAGATCCGAATGTACTAAACAATATCTTGATATCTCCACTTAAAGTTGCTTCCCTAGGATATCTAGCTTCTATCTTAACTCTTCCTCTAAATGGAATATCACTTCTACCACTTACTTGCCATGGTCCTGTAATACCAGGTTTAACCTTAATAATCTCATTGTAAGCAAAACCCATATCTTCTATTTCCCTTATAAGATATGGTCTTGGTCCCGCAAGTGACATTTGACCTTTTACAACATTGATAAATTGAGGAAACTCATCAATAGAAGTCTTTCTGATGAAGTTCCCTATTCTAGTTACTCTAGGATCGTTTACTAATTTCTTATTAGTTGTATATTCTATTCTAATATCCTCATTTTCCATCATTAATTTACTTAAAACATCTTCTGCATTAGGTATCATAGATCTAAACTTATACATCTTATAAGTCTTACCATCTTTACCTATTCTACTTTGTTTAAATATAATTGGATCATAATCACCATCAAGTATGTAAGCTATCTTAATAATGACACCAAAAATACATACAAAAATACATCCTACAAGTCCTCCCAAAATATCTATAACCCTTTTTAAAAATATGTAATAAAAAGGTTTAACATCGTCCTTACTATAAAATTCTTCGTAACATTCCTTGCATAAATGATATTTACTCACTTTAAAATCATTAGATGCATCTGGTTTATAAGTAATTGGTTTACCACAGAATGCACAACGTTGATTTGTTTTTGAGTGAGTATGCTCATTATTTATATATGTTTCCATTTTCAACCCCTTCCCCTTCAACAGTAATTCAAACTAAAAAAACATAGTTTATCCATCCAATTAACAAAATGTTAATTAGACACATAAACTATGTTCCAACATCAAATATAAGTGGCTATCCCTACGTTATATTATCAAGTCTTCTTAATCTAAATTCCTGTTTTAACTTTCTTACGTAGAAATTCAATATTCAACAATGCATACATATCTTTTGTTTTAACTGAAACTATTATGCTGTTGAAGATTTAGTAATGGACCATTAGTAACAATGGTATGACAATTAACTTTATATCCTTCCAACATTTGTAATATGTATTGATAATTAAGGAGTTAGTTTAACAAACTAATTTCAGCATTAGTTAATGCTGAAACATCTTTTTTTAATTCTTTGATGACACCATCTTTATCTTCATTCATTAAAACAACTTGATTTACAGAACATATGTATTTTTCATACTTCGGTATGAAAGCTTTAAATTGTTTATATTGATTGACAATATAAGATATATATGG
>JAJQGQ010000211.1 GCA_021200395.1 Erysipelotrichaceae bacterium | reverse complement strand
TCAAGCTCATTACGCGAAAGCGCGAGCGAAGAGAAGCGATTTCGCATAATATTTAAAACAGTAAATTATTTATTTGTATGATTTTCCAATATTTTGTACTATAATACTTAAAAGAAAGGAGCATTGATATGAGTTTAGAAATATGTTTATCATTTGTCGTCACTTTTGTGATTAGTTTTATATTTGTACCAATTGTTGGTAAAGTCACAAAAGATTTAGGCATCATTGCTCATACCAATAAACGTACTGTTCATAAAGGAGAAATCCCTCGAACTGGTGGTTATGCAGTTTATGCGAGTTTTCTTATTGGAACAATGATTTTCTTGAGTACAGATACTCAAATTAATGCTATTTTAATTGGTGGATTTATTATCTTTTTAACAGGTTTTTATGATGATATACATGATATTTCACCAAGACTTAAGATGCTTGGACAAATTATCGCAGCATTGATTGTTGTTTTTTATGGAGGCATTGTTTTAAAAGGCTTTTCGTTGCCTTTTTTACCAGATATTATTTCCCAGGCAATAGCCATTATTATTACTATTGGTTGGATTGTTGGTATTACGAATGCGATTAATTTAATAGATGGTTTGGATGGCTTATGTGGTGGTATTTCTATTATAGTTTTAGTAACTATATCTTTGATTTCTTCAACATATGGTCGTAGTGATATTTCATCTTTATCATTATTATTAGCAGGTGCTATTGGTGGTTTCTTAGTTTATAATTTTCATCCTGCTTCTATATTTTTAGGTGATTGTGGAGCTTTGTTTATTGGCTTTATGATTTCAGTGATTTCTTTGTTGGGTTTTGGATATAAGAGTTCAGTATTCTTTACTTTAGGTGCACCTATTGTGGTATTGATGATTCCTATTATGGATACTTTGATAGCGATTATTAGAAGAAGAGTTCATCATAAGAGCTTTAGTGAGGCTGATAAAGGGCATTTGCATCATAAGTTAATGTTTTCATTAGAATTAGGTCAAACAAAGAGTGTACTTATATTATATGGTGCTACATTACTATTTTCATTATGTTCTTATATGTATACATATGATACGATGGCTGCAACTATTTTATTTTTGATATTAATGTTGCTGTTTGAAGTGTTTGTGGAAATAACAAATATGATTGATCGTAAATATATGCCTGTTTTAACAATTATGAATATATTTATTAAGAGTGATGATTTACCTCATATTAAAGACACAAAGCCTTATCGTGAATTTGCGAAGAGATTTAAGCTACGTTATGTTGTAGCAATTGTTGTTATTCTTGTGGGAGCATTGGTTTTAACAGCTATTGATAATCAACAAGAGGAAGAAGCTAAAAGAGAAACTATAGATATATTATATGTTCAAGAAGATGATGAAACAGAACTTATGAGTGATATTTATAATCAATTAGAAAGTGCTGTACAAAGAGAAGACAAAGAAGTAGAAAGACAATTGGTGGCTGCTTATTTTGTATCTGATTATTTTACTTTATCAAATAAAGAAGTTGATGAAATAGGTGGTATTAATTATTTCTATGATGATAAATTAGAAGATTTTACTTCGTATGCTATTAATGATTATTATGAAAATGTGAATAATATGATTGAATCTGGAGATACTTTATGTGAAGTGGTTCGCTATGATATCATCAATAACATTCTCTCTCATAAAGCATTATCAGGATTAGAAGATTATACATACTATGATATTACTATAAAGATTACATTTGACGAAGAAAATTCCATTCTAAATACATTAGAGTATACAACAACAGTAACAGTTATTTATAAAGATGATATTTATAGTGTTGTAGCCGTTGATGAAGCAGCGGTTGAGGATATTGAAGAAGAACCAGAGATTATTGAAGAAAACGAAGGAGAAGAAAGTTTAGAAATTGCTGAATAAAATTTAGGGTTGTAATTTCAATTAACTTATGTTATTATAGCAATGCTAATAGAGAGGAGGTACACAAATGGAAACTGTTTTAAATGTTTTGTTAATAATTGTTTCAGTGGCTCTTATTATTGTATGCCTATTACAGAGTGGTAAAACTGATGGTATCGTTAATGCCTTGACAGGGCAAAGTTCAGGTCTTTTTGCTCATCAAAAAGAACGAGGAGCTGATTTGGTACTTTCTAGAATTACAGTTGGTCTTGCAATTGCATTTTTCGTTATTGCAATATTGCTTAGAATGGGTTAATGAATAGGACACTGAGGTGTCCTATTTTTATGTCTTGAGGAGGTGAATGAATGAAAGAGGATATATTAGAATTATTAAAAGATGAAAATTATCATTTAAGAAGAATAGATGAATTAGCGAGTACTTTTAAGCAAGTAGATACACAAGATTATATTGCTTTTATTAAACTTATGAATTCAATGGAAGATGATGGTTTAATTGTTAGAAATGATAAGAATCAATATTATTTACCTGATCAATTAGATTATTGTGTTGGCATCTTATCTATGAATAAAAAAGGTTTTGGTTTTGTTAGAATAGATGAAGAAAATGAAATACATATTAATGAACATAATTTAAAAGATGCTTTTGATAAGGATAAAGTATTGGTTAAAAGACATATATTACCAAGTGGTAAAGTAGAAGGCCAGATTGTTAAAGTATTAGAGCGTGGTAAAACAAGATTTGTTGGTGAAGTGTCCAAAGGAAGACATGAATATATCGTCAAAGTAGATGATGATAAAATGAATAAATGGATTTATGTTGATCAAGCTCATATGCATGGGGCCACTGTTGGTCATAAGGTTGTTGTAGAAATCAAAGCCTATAAACCTTACTTAAAAGGTGATATTGTTAAGATTATTGGTCATAAAAATGATCCAGGAATGGATATTTTATCGGTAGTGTATGAACATGATGTAGAGATTGATTTTCCTCAAGAAGTTTATGATCAAATAGTAACCATAGGTGATGAAATAGATCCATCTGATGTTAAAAATCGAGTTGATTTAAGAGATGAAACGATTGTTACTATTGATGGTGATGATGCGAAAGATTTTGATGATGCGATATCTTTATCAAAACTTCATAATGGTCATTATCAATTAGGTGTTCATATTGCTGATGTTTCTTATTATGTTGAAGAAGGATCTCCTTTAGATAAGGAAGCAATCAAACGAGGAACTTCAATTTATTTAGTGGATAGAGTTATTCCAATGCTACCATATAAATTATCTAATGGTATTTGTTCATTAAATGAAGGTGTAGATAGATATACAATAAGTTGTATTATGGAGATAGATGAAAAAGGAAATGTCGTATCTCATGAAATACAACCAACCGTTATTAGATCAACACATCGTATGACCTATAACAATGTTAACAAGATATTAGATGGTGATCCGATATTACAAGGTCAATATCATGATGTGGTTGATTTATTCTTCTTAATGTTAGAATTAGCGCATATATTAAGACGTAAAAGAGATAATAAGGGTGCGATTGATTTTGATGTTAATGAAGGACAAGTAGTTGTTGATAAACAAGGTAAAGCTGTTGATGTAGTATTAAGACAACGTGGTGAATCAGAAAAAATGATTGAAGAGTTTATGTTGTTGGCTAATGAAACAGTAGCTCAACAATTTAAATGGATGGATTTACCATTTATTTATCGTGTTCATGAACAACCGGATTCTAAGAAACTTCAACAATTCGTATCTATGGTCAAACCATTAGGGTATACAATTAAAGGTTCGTTAGAACATATTTATCCTAATGAATTAAGTGCTATTATTGAAGCTTCAAAGGGAACGGAAGAACATAGTGTTATATCTACATTATTATTAAGATGTATGCAAAAAGCACGTTATGATAGAGAATGTTTAGGACATTTTGGTTTAGCAGATGATTTCTATACCCATTTTACTTCACCTATTAGACGATATCCTGATTTATTAGTTCATAGATTAATTCGTACTTTCCTATTTAAACAGGATTTAAGTCAGATAGAACACTTTGAAGAAATTATTCCTTACTTAGCTGAACAATCATCATCTAGAGAGCGTTTAGCAATTGATATAGAACGAGAAGTTGATGATATGAAGATGGCTGAATATATGGAAAATCATATTGGTGAAATCTATGAAGGTATTATTTCATCGATTACATCATTTGGATTCTTTGTAGAATTACCTAATACGATTGATGGATTGGTTCATATTACTGAATTAACTGATGATTTCTATAACTATGATGAAAAGAATATGATGCTTA
>JAJQGQ010000062.1 GCA_021200395.1 Erysipelotrichaceae bacterium | reverse complement strand
GCCATATTCAGTATTTCATCCATTGTGAAAATACCGAATTTATCTTCATAGTAGATTATATAATATCCATCTGGTTTAGCCTCATGTCGTTTTATTAATACAGGAAATGATTTTCCCTCATATTTTTCTCCCTTTTCATCATACATACAATATAACTGGAAAAACAGGTATGCCAGCAATGTACTTATAACATGAAAAAGTATGAAATTCAATTTTGTGCTTTTGAAATCCTCCAGTTTCCAGAAATCCTTTACCTGTCTAAAATCCTCTTCAATCTCTGTTCTCATTTCATATATTGATATAATTTGTTTCGCATCTTTTGATGTATCTGTTGTAATAAATACTGAATATTCATTAGTATCAGTATACCAGACAACACATGCATTGAAATCAACATTTTCATCATTTTTATCTTCACTATCCCAAAAATCGCCTAGATCACATACTAGAGTTATAAGCTGATTCTCTCTTTTAGGATTTGGATGTTTTTGCCATTCCTCATCTTTATATTTTTTCGCAATCTTAACCGCCTCTTCAAAAGCTGTCATATTTTTTCTTAAAGGAACATAAACATCAACGCCTCTAACGTTTTTCATATAATTTATAAGTTTTCTAGACAAAAAGCCACGATCTTCAATAAGAATGTCTCCTTCATGAAGATGATGGCTTGTTTTCAGCATTTCCTCGCTTAAATGAAGATCATGGGTTTCAGCAGTACCAAATCTTATTTCTTCAATGATGCCACCATCATCTACAATTCCTCTCAATGCAGAAAGCTTGTAGCCTCTATAATAGGTCTCTGTATTAGCATCATATGATTTAGTTGCAAGCTCATAATTTTCATTATCAAAATTGACTTTTATTTTTGTCACATCAATTATATGAATGGACGTGACAATGTTTAATTTACGCATGATATAATCACGCATGACAGTATTATAATAATCAACAAATTCATTTGCGTCATATTTTTTTATTAAATGACGAATACTGCCTTCAACCATGGCGCCGTTTTCATTTTCAAATGAAATATCATCATTATCAAAAATATTATAGCCCAGCTTTGCAAGAACATTATGATTCTGCAGGGCATATGGTATGTCAATGAGGCTGGTTCTGCATTTAAGCTTTGCAGCAACAGATAAAGTCATGATAATATCCAAAGGAATAGTTTTATTGGCACCACGTTTATCGATAAATGCATCATCAAGGCATTTTAAAACACGCAGATCAGCCATGGAGAGTATAATATCATCAGCGAGTGATGAAACACTAGGAACAATTGATTTAACTTTGATGCTTTTAAAATTTTTTTGAACAAAAGCATTATCCTGAGTACATATAGAATACATAAACTAGACCTCCTATCTATCTATAGTATACTATATTTATCATGAATAATCAATACATCAGCCAATATTATGTTGAAATAATCGAAAAAATACTATAGAATGAATGTTGAAAGGAAGGAACAGCAGATGAACAATGATGCTACAGAAAAATCTATTGGTTACAATATTAAAAAATTAAGGCAGCGTTCAGGAATGACACAGCTACAGTTAGCAAAAGAAATGGGTGTAAGCAAACAATTGATTTCTGCTTATGAGACAGGAAGGGTTACTCCTTCTCATGATGTATTGATTAAACTATCCAAAACACTTGGAACAAGCATGAATGATCTTTTCTCAGATAAGGACAATTCTTCCTTTATTGACACTACAGGACTTGATGATAAACAAAAAGAGATAATATTCGAATTGGTTAAAGAAATGAAAAAATATAATGAATCTCAATTATTACTTAAGCAAAGATAACAAATCGACAGGTTTTATATGCCTGCCGATTTTTCAGCTATAGAACTTTACGAATTAAAGTGATGAATATATTACATATTATTATTTCAATTTCACAACTAAAGGAGAAAAAAACAATGTCTAACAAAGATTATAGTATTGAACTACCTCGCAGCAAGCTGACGAGGATTCCACGTATAAACAACGTTAGATTTTTAGACAAACATATGCTTATAACGTGAAACTTCGATTTTACCAATCTACGAATTTCCATGCACTTCATGCGGATGTATTTATACATCACAATCCTGGACGAGCCATATCCTAAAACTTTCCATATTCTCGTTTTACAGTCAGGGTATAAGTTCATATACATGTGACAGTATCGTCATATATTTCAGAGTTAAAGGCTTGGGTTGTTACAATTAGTGCAAGTAAACATATTAAGCATTTCATCCAGCAATAGACATCAGACTTGCTTTGTCTTCCAGTTTCATGTGGTACTTAATATGTGTGTTGACAGTGACATAGACTTTATTGACGAGTGACTTTTATATTATCAGCTGTAGCAGCTACTGCTACGCCACCAGATACTCATTGACTATCTTGTCCAGATCCTTCCATCTGTCAAGATGAATCTCTCTGTACCATAACATTGGGTTACAAATATACTTAGGTTTGAACTTTCTATTAAGTGAATGATAGAATGCAAATGATTTCTGATTCTTCACTGGTTTAAGCTTCTTTAAGACATCTCTTATATACTTTGGCAGTCTCTCTGTATGTCCCATAGCACGTCTTCCTATAACATAGGATGCTGCTTCATGTACTGATATACCCAGTACTCTCATATACTTTATTCTACCTAAAAAGCTTGTATAGGCTGGATCAACCTTTTTAATGGCTATATCATTCTGAAATGCCTGACCTGCAAGCAGCTCACTCATCTGTCGATAGGCAAAGGTCGTTATCTTGTAGTTGGCTTTCTTATAGCCATATTCAAGATCATTGTTTTTAAAACTTAGTTCTTCCATTGCAAGTGGCTTTCCTCTTTCCTTGCATATCTGAATAATCTGTTTTGATACTTGTCCCATCTTTGATTTAGCCTGTTCACGTATATACGGATAATCACCAAGGTTATAATATATGACACCGCCATCAATGCGGCATCCTTCTCTGTTCAGTTCTGACCAGGCAAGGTGATCCCAGTTCAAGTCGACAGAAATAACGCCGTTTTCAACATTGAATTTAACATCTGCTTTTGTAATAGTGATTGTTGCCTTAATGATATAATATTCTCTATTATGTCCATCAAAGTGTCTTTCAAATACATAACATACTGATTTATGCTTTGGATTCATTCTGTATTCCTTTAATTCAATTCCTCTATATGGAAATACAACATTATTAAATACAACAGTTGTATCATCAATAAGTGATATTTTAACTGTATCACTGCATGGATCATACTTGCATTGAAAATTACCATCCTTTGAGGTACTTCTACCTGAATAATAGACAGTATTAAAACGTCTTCTGTCTCTTTCCTTATGCCACTGTGCCAACTGTTTCTTTGTCATATCAGTGGTATCTTTTAAACGGTAAAACTTTCTACTGCCAAATGTAGCACGTTTAGGTACTTTCATCTTATCAAGCTTTTCGTTTAATCTTTTGATTTTACCATTGATCTGCTTTATCTTTGCCTTATGATCTCTAATCTGTTTATCAAGCATCACTTCATAGTCATAGATATTCTTATGAAACAGTCTGTTATATTTTCCATGATAATAGACAACAGTATTATCATCAACAGTATCAATAGTTACATTATATTTATTAAATCTTTTATCATTGAACTTCTTATTATTCTTTATAGCCTTGGAACGTTTAACTAATAGCTTTTTTATTTCAAACTTTTTAGCAAGTGGTTTTTCATATCTTGTTTTAATCTGATTCTTGCAGTTCTTTATTCTGGCACCAATATCTTTTCTATCTTCCTTTATAAGCTCTTTCTGTGAAGATAGAAGACCATTAGCTCTGCTGTAGATAGATGTTACAAAGTAATCCTTAAGAGTTCCATCATAACGTCTATTGTATTCATTCTTTATTCTTTGAGTTAAAGTATCATCAAATTCCTTGCCTAATATTTTTTCGTCATAAAGACTGTTATAGGCCCATTCAAGCATGATGTTGAACTGATAGAAGGTTTTATCAATTGATTCTTTTACATTTTTATCAATCTTTATTTCATCAACATATAATCGGTAAGAAGGAATAGTAATAGTTGTTTTCATGATGGGATCTCCTTTCTATTTGCTTTTGGTGATACCATTATACACTATTCTTTAATCTGTAGCAAATTTCAAAAAAATTCACAAACTGAAATATATTGATATAATCAACATAATTTTTTACGTTAAAATTTCACATAGCATTCACAT
>JAJQGQ010000025.1 GCA_021200395.1 Erysipelotrichaceae bacterium | reverse complement strand
GTAGATGAAAATGAACTTGTTAATATTGAAGAAAAATATGAGGATTTTGATAAGATTTTAAAGGAATCTTATGAATTGGAAGAAGAAATGAATCAAGGCGAATTTGCTTATTCTAAAATGACAACGAAAGTTGTACAAATGGAAGAAAATGCTTCAGCTCATGAAGATGGTTTAAGTCGCTTCTTTAATTATCGTGATGAATTATTTTTAAAAGAACAACGTGCTATTGATGAATTAGAAAATATTAATATTGTTTTATTAGAAATAAAATCAGAAATTAAGAATAAGCATTTACCAATGATTAATGAATCATATAAAGATTATATTCAGGATTCTTATGATAAAGCTGCCCAAATTCAAGCTTATCGTAATAATCGTCCCATTGAATTATCAGAGTTATCAAAACGTGTAGATAATGCTAGAGATATTATTTATAAGTTATATGATAATGTTCATAATTTGATTGTTACAGCGGAAATGGTTGAGGAAGCTATTGTTTTTGGTAATCGTTATCGTTCTACTTTCTTAGAAGTGAATACGGAACTTACTAAAGCTGAAGTTTTATTTAGAAATGGTGAATATACAAAAGCTTTATCAACAGCAGTTGAAATCATTGAAAAAATACAACCTGGCTCTTATGAAGAATTGATTAAGAATTCTACTGTAAAAGCTTAAACATTGGATTTGATCCAATGTTTTTATATCTGTTGATTTTTTTAATGAAATGTATATAATTTGTATGAAAAAAGCATATATTAAGTAGGAGGGAAAATATGATATATTTAGACTATGTGTCAACCACACCATTAGATCCTCAAGTTAATCAATCTTATCAATCATTGCTTAATGATTATTTTGCCAATGCAGATTCACTCTATTCCTTAGGAATTCAAACAAGTGCCTTGATGGAAAAATCAAGAACATTGATTGCCCAAATGCTAAAAGTCAAAAATAGTGAGATTATTTTTACCAGTGGTGCTAGTGAATCAAATAATATGGCTATTAAAGGAATAGCTTTTCAATATCAAAATAGAGGTAAACATATTATTACAACAACAATTGAACATTCTAGTGTTTATAATACATGTTTACAGTTAAGAGATATATTTGGTTTTGATGTTGATTTTGTTTCGGTAGATCATAATGGTCATATTCATTTAGATGAATTAAAAAGCTTGATTCGTGAAGATACTATATTAATAGCTATGATGTATGTTAATAATGAAGTTGGTAGTATTCAACCTCTTCAAGAAGTCAGAAAAATCATTCAACAAACCAATCCAAAAGTCAAGTTCCATGTTGATATGGTCCAGGCTTTAGGTAAGCTTCCTATTGATTTATCCCTTGTCGATACAGCTAGTTTTTCAGCTCATAAGATTTATGGCTTAAAAGGAAGTGGCTTATTATATAAAAATGATGCCACTACTTTAGTACCACTTATTAATGGTGGCCAACAAGAAAATAATTTAAGAGGTGGTACATCTAATACTGCCACACATACTATGTTTGCAAAAACATTACGTTTAGCTTTAGAAAACAATGAAAAGAAATATCAGCATATTCAATCATTAAATAGTTACGTTAGAAACGAACTTAGTCAAATCGATGATATAGTTATTAATACACCAATCAATAATAGCTCACCTTATATACTTAACTTTTCATGCGTCGGTTATAAACCTGAAGTTATTTTACATGCCTTAGAAGAAAAAGATATTTATATATCTACCAAAAGTACATGTTCATCACATAAAAATGATATTTCTCGTACATTAAAAGCGATGCATGTTGATGAGGCTATTGGTCAAAGTGCTATGCGTATCAGTTTTTCTGATAAGACGACGCATGAAGAAGTAGAAACATTTATAAATGAATTAAAACAAATATTAAAGAAAGTCAAAAAGCAGAGGTAAAACAATGGAATGTAATCATATATTAGTGAGATTTGGTGAACTCACAACAAAAGGAAAAAATAGAAAAACTTTTATTCAAAAATTAACACGTAATACCAAAGAAATATTACATTCTTTTAAGCATCTTAGTTATAAAGATACACATGATCGTTTGTATATTATGCTTAATGGGGAAGATCCTGCTTTGGTTTGTGATAAATTAAAGACGGTATTTGGTATTCATTCTTTTAGTGTTTGTTATAAAGTGGAAAGTGATTTGGATAAGATTCAGGAAGTTGCTTTATATTTGGTGGAAAAGAATAATGGATGTACTTTTAAAATTGATACGAAACGTGTCAATAAGGATTATCCACTTATTTCTCATGAAATTAATACGAGTATTGCAGGATATATTTTTCATCATACGACAAAAGATTTAAAAGTTGATGTGCACCATCCTGAGATTCTGATAAAAGTAGAATTACGTAAGGAATGCACTTATGTGATGGATAATGTTGTCTTAGGAGCAGGCGGTTATCCTGTTGGTATTGGAGGAAAAGCTTTGTTAATGTTATCAGGTGGTATTGATTCGCCAGTGGCTGGTTATTTAACTTTAAAAAGAGGTGTTGATATTGAATGTATTCATTATGTATCACCACCTTATACAAGTGATTTAGCGAAAGAGAAAGTGATTGATATCATTGATATGTTAAGACAATATACTCATGGTAAAATATTGATTCATTTTATTCCTTTTACCGATTTACAATTAGCTGTTTATGAACATTGTGATGAATCTTATGCAATGACAGTTATGCGTCGAATGATGTATCGTATTGCTGAGGGCATTGCCCAAAAGAATCATTGTTTAGCGATTGTTAATGGTGAAAGCATTGGCCAGGTTGCTTCGCAAACATTACAGAGTATGTCAGTCATTAATGAAGTGACTAACATGCCAGTTATTCGTCCTGTGGCATGTATGGATAAATTAGAAATTATCGAGCTTTCAAAACGTATCAATACATATGATATTTCTATACGACCATATGAAGACTGTTGTACAATATTTACGCCAAAACAACCGGCTACAAAACCAAAAAGTGATAAAGCACAAATGTTTGAATCACGCTTTGACTTTGCTTCAATGGTGCAATCATGCATTGATAATAGTGAAGATGTCTGGATTGATGATAGTTATCAAAATGTTGATGATTTATTTTAAATTTTTTGAATAATTTTGTTTAACCTTCACACAATAAAAGTGTCAGGAGGTGAAAGCAATGAACTCAAATAACAACTCAAGTAAAAATAGATTAGTTGTCCCTGGTGCCCAAAATGCAATTGATCAGATGAAATATGAAATTGCGAATGAATTTGGTGTTAACCTAGGACCTGATGAAACATCTCGTGCGAATGGATCTGTTGGTGGTGAAATTACCAAGAGATTGGTTCAAATGGGACAAAATCAAATTTCAGGACAACAATCTCAAAATAACTAATGATTAAAACCTATTCAATATTTGAATAGGTTTTTAAATTTGATATAATGTATATAGTTACAAATATAACTACAGCAAGGAGAAAATTATGTATATTTATGAATTCTTAAAAGCTTTACACATTTATCCTATTGATATGAAGAGATATCCCCAAAATGCTTTCTACTTGGGCATATATACTATTGATGATATCATTCAAAAAGATATTGATCATATTGATAATCATCACTATTATTTGGTTTATTCTTTAAAACCAAATGAGAAATTATATAGTATAGCTATTGATGAAGAAATGGAGATAATTCATCAATACAATAGTTATACACTTATCTTATCACGTAAAACTTCTATTTATTTAGATGAAGCTATCATCGAGGCTATGCGTTTATATGATGAATTTGTTCATTATAAGCATTATCAATGGTCAACAGATATTTTTGCTTCGATGTTTAATAGTGGTGATATTCATCACCAGCCAACATTTTCATACTTTGATAATAATCCACTTATTTATCAATTAGCCTATGCTAGATTTGTATATTTCATAAAAGTCTATTGTTTTTATCGATTAAAAACGGATACCCAAGGTTATCCAGTTAAAAACTTTGAAGAACATATAAGAAAAATCATTCATAAGTATACCCAAAAAGAACATCATACATATCATATTTATCAACTAACAAATTATGAAAATAAAGAATTTGATTTGTTTTTATCACAAATATCCAAAATATAACATTCTTATCATATAAAAAAGACTGTTGCAGTTAGGCAAAAAGATAGATATAATAAATAAAGAGGTGAATACGTATGGTTTATTTTGAAAAAATTAAACAAAGATTATCAAGTAA
>JAJQGQ010000187.1 GCA_021200395.1 Erysipelotrichaceae bacterium | reverse complement strand
ATATGATACTAAGTAAAAAAATAACATTCAATCAATATTAATTCTATAACAAATTAAAAATATGTGCGAATAAATATCAGAAATTATTTATCCTTGTTTAAAGCAAAATTTAAAACTTCACTTCAATTTAACTACATTCACAATAAATCCACATATTTTCCATAATCTAGAATAATACAAAGCATAGTATATTTTATAAATCATGCCTTTTCTTTTTAACTTATTATTAATGTTCTTCTTCTGATATTCATTAAACAAATACTCATTTAAAGAATATTTTAAAACATCCATCAACATCATATAATCATTCTTATTATAATAATAATCTTCATTTAGAGGTAAATCAAAATCATTAACCATTGATTCTTTTATAAGATTATAAATTGATGAAAATGATTCATCATTTGCTTGTATTTTCAATGCGTATAAAATACCATTAATTAATTTGTTGTGAAATTCTTGCAACATATTTTCATTAAAATCTTCTTGTTTTTTTAATTCAGCATATATATTTAAATAAGCATTATATATACAAGAAATTGTCTGTGATGCTTTACCTGTTAAACTTTCATTATTATTAATACGATAACTCATTAATACTTTATCAACTATTGTAATTCTATCAGCATAATAATATGACATCATTACAAAATAGGCATCGTTAGCCTGCTTTAAATCCTGAAATTGTAAGTCATTTTCAATTATAAATGATCTTTTCCACATCTTATTCCAAGGAACATTAGTTGAAAAAGTAAATAAATATCGAGTTTGAGTTTGTTTAGAGAAAGGAATCTCTTTTGGTAAACGTTCTCTTTTTAAATACATGCCTGCACCAATATGCTTATTAGATTGACTATCATAATTATCTGCTGCACAGACACATAAATCAGCCTCATCTTTTTCACATTGCTTATATATGAGCTCTAATGCTTTTTTATGAAATAAATCATCACTATCCCAAAAAACAACATATTTTCCTTTAGCTTGTTTTAAACCATTGTTTCTAGCTACACCAGCATATTGGTTTTGTTGAAAAATAAGATGAATACGATCATCTTTTTTTTGATATTCTTTTAGAATGTTTGGCGAACTATCTGTTGAACCATCATCTACACAAATAATTTCAATATCCTTTAGTGTTTGATTAATAATTGTATCAAGTGTTTGAGAAAGATATTTTTCAACATTATATACGGGAACTATTACAGAAACTTTAATATCCTTCATAAATTACACTCCTTACCTAATCATAGTCTTACCAAATCAAAAATATCTTATATCATTTTTTATCATTTAAATATCAAAGAGATGTTTAGAATATATCAAGAATACGTTAAATATATCGTATTCTTAGTTTCTTTTTAATATATCTTTTAATTTTTCTAGCACGTGCACTGGCATTCATCCATTTATATGTTTTCTTTGGATCTTCAATAATACGAGTAATCTTTTCCCATTCCAACTTTGTATAATCTGATTGTCTAAATTCATTCAAAGCCATAGCTTCTTTAAATTCAACTTGCAATCTTTCTAAATATTCCAATTTAAATTCTTTTGCAATACGACCATATGTCCAAAAATAATTTCTTACACGTTTAATAGAATATGGATAAATAAAATATTCTTTTAATTCTGGATTAGAATCTAAATAATCATGAATAAATTCATATTCATCATTCATACAATAAACTTTAGTTTTACTTTTAACAGATGAATTAGGATTATCTCTTCTGTTCATATAATATGGCTTATTATAGAAATAAACGCGTTCTGCACGTGTAAATGTTTGAAACCAAAAACCATTGTCTTGAAAAGAAGCACCTGGTGTTGTGTTATGTCTTATATGATATTTTTCAATCATTTGTCTTTTATAAATACCACTCCAAGTATTTAAAACATATAAGAAAATTTCAGGATGTTCTTTAGGATCAACCACTTGATTATAACCAGTTCCATCTTTAGATAAAGCATTATATGTAGCTACTAATGGTTTGTTTTCTGGATGAACGAAACGATAAAAATCAGCTTTAATGATATCTAAATCCAAATCTTTAGCTATTGCATAAAGATCTTCATACATATGAATATCAACAAAGTCATCTGGTTCTACAATACCAATATATTCACCTGTAGCCTTATCTAAACCATCATTCATGCCACGACCATAACCTTCATTTTGTTTATCAATAATAATGATACGATCATCATTAGCAGCATATTCTTCTAAAATAGATAAAGAGCTATCTGTTGATCCATCATTGACACAAATGATTTCTATATCCTTTAATGTTTGATTCACAACACTATCCATACATTCTCTTAAATATTCTTCTACATTATATGTTGGTATAATAATTGATACTTTTGCCATACTTTCCTCCATCATCTCTTAAATTTCTTTATAATCTTTTTTATTTTATTTGGTACATATAAAACAGCTTTTCCTACTTTATATGTTGTTAAATTTTTTACACGTCTAGCACCATCATCATTTTTTTTATTTTGATTTTTTCTAAGTTTAAAGAATTGATCATAAACATATGTATCACAATCTTTTTCTTCAACCTCAAGACATCTTTGATAATATCCTTTACTAATATATCCATCTTCATATTGATGAATATTCAATGTTGGTAATATTTCTTCACGTATAAGATTATAGACGTTTTTATATGTTGAACCCTCTATTGTATCTAGATTCCAAAAACTAAAGTGAATGAGCCATCTTACATATGATTTTTCTACATCATTATATTTATCAATACGTATCAATTCATCTCGTAAAGCAGAAGCTGCATCATAAAAACAATGCCATGATTTTTCACGTGTAACTGAAAGTGAAGCACTTGCATTGACACGATGATGAATAAGCTTTTCATCAATAGCGACTATTTTATTGGCTTTTACAAGTGATGAGAAAGCAAAGAATAAATCATTAGATGTACGTAGACTTTGAAATTTTAAATCTTCTTTTTCAACAAATTCTCTTTTATACAGCTTATCCCATGCCCATCCTACGCACATATGAAAAACCACATCTTTGACATCTTTATATGTAAACGGATTACAAGGTATTTCGTTGAGTCTTAATGCATAATCCATATTAAGATATTTATGACTAGCTTGATCATATTTATCCCCACGGAAAATACACATATCAGCATTATATTTTTTACAATTTTCATATGCTACTTCTAGCATATTAGGCTCGTAGAAATCATCAGCATCAAGGAAAGATAAGTATTCTCCTTTAGCGATGCTTCTACCATTATTACGAGCTATCGCTGCTCCAGAGTTTTCCTGATTTAAGCATATAATTCTTTTATCTTTTTGGGCATAATCTTCAATAATTTCCTTGGAATTATCCGAAGAGCCATCATTGACACAAATAATCTCTATATCTTTTAATGTTTGATTAATTAAATCATTTAAACATTTTTTTAATGCTTCTCCTGCATTATAAATAGGAATAATGATCGATACTTTAATTTGACTCATACATCTGCTCCCTTAACATCTATTATAAAATTTGTTTATATCAAATATTGTCTAAACAAAATATAAAAAAGTGTTTTCTTCAAAACACTTTTATACTATATGATTTCCAATTTTTATACATCAATTTTATATTTAGTTTTTGTTAAAAATATATTAAAAGGATTCATAACTGAATCCTATAATACTTCCTTTGTCTTAGCTAAAGCCACTTCAATAACTTTATCCATATCATAATACTTATATTCACCTAATCTTCCACCAAAAATAACCTTATCTTCCATGTCAGCTAATTCTTTATACTTAGCATATAACTTTCCATTCTTATCATCATTTACTGGATAATAAGGTTCATCTCCTGGTTTCCATTCAGAAGAATATTCTTTACTTATAACAGTTTTTGGTATATCATTGCCATCTTTGTCTTTACCAAATTCAAACCATTTATGTTCAATGATTCTTGTATATGGTGTTTCTCTATCGGTATAGTTAACAGCTGCATTACCTTGATAATTAGGTATATCTAATATTTCTGTATCAAATCTAACAGATCTATATTCTAATGTACCTAACTTAAAGTTAAAGTAAGCATCAATAGCACCAGTATAAACAACTTTATCAGCTAAAGCATCATACTCTTCTTTATTTTCCAAATAATCGACACCTAATTTGACTTCAACACCATCTAACATATTAGCCACCATATTTGTATAACCACCCATTGGTATACCTTGATATAAAGCATTAAAATAATTATTA
>JAJQGQ010000140.1 GCA_021200395.1 Erysipelotrichaceae bacterium | reverse complement strand
GTATATAAATAGAGATATGCCTTGCATATCTCTTTTTTGTTCTTTAAGCACGAAAGAATTTCTTTTTTTTGTATCATAAAATAATTGTATATTTTATTGAAATGATTATAATACAAAGCAGAAAGAGGAGAGTTTTATGAGTGTAGGAAATCGAATATATAAAAAATTCAAAAGAATTGATCCATCTTTATATATGGATTTTAAAGACATACCTGTTGCTAATATAGGTGATGCATCAATGAAAATAGCTTGTGTAGATAGTCATATACGTTCTATGAATCATTTAAGATTAATTGGTCAAGCTTATACAGTAAGAGTACCAGAAGGCGATAATTTGCTAGTTTTTTATGCAATTGATAATGCACAACCTGGTGATATTATTGTGATTGATGGAGATGGCTATAGTCAAAGAGCATTATTTGGGGAAATTTTATTGACAATGGCTAAAAAGAAGAAAATAGGTGGATTTATTATTAATGGTGCTATTCGTGATTATGATGCGATTGAAGTGTCTCAAATTCCTGTTTTTGCGAGTGGAATTAGTCCTAATGGTCCTTATCGTAATGGTTTTGGTGAGGTTAATGTTCCTGTTGTCATTGATGGAAAAGTGATACAACCTGGTGATATTGTTATTGGTGATGATGAAGGCATTGCTGTTGTTGTTCCTCATGATGTTGAAGCAGTTTTAAAAGCTGCCAAAGAAATTAAGCAAAATGAAGAAGAATTATTAAAAAAGATTAGAGAAAATAATGAATCACAATTAGAATGGATGTATCAAAAACTACAAGATATTCATTGCGAAATTATTGATGATGTTTATGAATAATAGATATACATTTGGTATATCTATTTTTTTATCTTTTTTTATGATGCAAAATTTGATATAATTACTTTCAAGTGTGGTGATGATATGCGTTTAGAATTAAATTTGGATAGTATTGCATTACTTCTTTATTGTGGTGATATAATTGAAACAACTATGCTTCTCTCAAATGAAGAATGGCTTATGGTAGAAAAAACACTCAAATCTGAAACTAGGAAAACGCCATCTCGTTTACTTAATATTAGTGAAGATACTTTATTAAATATCTATCATTTTGATAAACATATAACGCAAAAAATATTATATCGCTTATCTTTATTAAATGAACTCTTATATGCTCTTTCTCATTTAGAAAATATTGGTATCTATGTAACTACAAAATATGAAGATAGTTATCCTGATATCCTACTTACGAAACTTAAAAAGAATGCCCCTTTTTATTTATATTATGTAGGAGATATATCTTTTGTAAAACAACCTATGATATCTTTATTGGGGTTACAAAATATTGGTAAAAAACAATATACTTTTATTAAAAACTTTATAACAAAAATCAATCATGATGATTGTATATTTATTTCTAATGATACAAAAGGATCGGATATCTATGCCTTAAAAACAATGATGAGACTTCATGGCAAGGCTATTTGTTTTGTGAATAGTCATTTATATGATAAGAAAAAAATATATGCCAAATATCTGAAAACTCAACAATTATTATTAATAAGTGCTGTTAATCCTTATGGAGAATTTAATGTCACTAATGCTTTAGATTGTAATATTTATTTAAGTTGTTTAAGTCGTATCCAATTGATTTCATCAGTACAAGCTAATAGTGGTAGTGTCTGGTTTACTGCTATGCAGATTCTTCATTATAAGTGGGTGAAATTATTGGTGTTAAATGATTATTATTATAGTGGTAATATTAAACTATTAGAAATGGGTGCTATTCCAGTATCTCATGATGATATGAAATCAAAAATAACTATTGATGAGATAATTGAAAAAAATAATATAGTGAAGGAGGAAGAAAAAATTCAAGTAGAACAATTATCTATATTTGAATTAATGGATAAGTAATATGTATGAATTAGAAAGAAGATGTCGTCAGTATCCAGTAACAATGATTTTAATAATTATTTGTATTGTAGTATATATTGTTTCTTTTATATTATATGGACAGGAAATGAATGTTTATGAGGCTTTAGATTTTGGTGGTTATAATCCTTTATATGTGGATTTTTATCATGAATATTATCGCTTGTTGACAAGTAATTTTATTCATTTTGGGATATTTCATTTATTGGTGAATTGTTATTCATTATATAATTTAGGTTCTTTTATAGA
Source organism: Erysipelotrichaceae bacterium (assembly GCA_021200395.1). Taxonomy (GTDB): domain Bacteria; phylum Bacillota_I; class Bacilli_A; order Erysipelotrichales; family Coprobacillaceae; genus JAJQDJ01. Next base: position 2,094 of record JAJQGQ010000140.1, on the reverse strand, counting down.
ATCATTTATGGATCGTATGAATTATATTATTATATTATTGATAAGTGCTTTAGCTACTACAGGTATTCCGTATGTTTTATATTTATTTAATGGATTTGGTAGTAATAGTGTAAGCGGTGGTATTAGTGGTGTTATTTTTGGCTTGATTGGAGCGATTATTGCTTTAGCAATGCTATATCATAATATTTTTGATGATGTTTTAAGACAATTAGCACCTAGTATTATTCTTATGTTATTATTATCATTGACTATTTCATCTATTTCGATGTCTGGTCATATTTGTGGAATGATTGGTGGTTTTGTAGCTACTTATATTTTATTGAATACGACGAATAATCATCGACAATATTATGTTAATTAGGAGGTGTTAAAATGTCATTGAAGGATAGATATGATGAATATCAACAAAGAAAAGAAGCACAAAAATATTTTAGATCTCATAATGATCAATTCCTTAATTCATCACAATGGATAAAAGTGATTGCCTATGGCTTTGTGAGTGCTATTGCTGTGGGAGCCGTGCTTGGTGTACTGATTACATATGCACCTATTACTATGGTTTGGTTCTATATTATTAGTGGTTATTTAGTTGCCATGGCGATTACGAAAGCAGCTGGTGTCCAATGTCAACAAGCAGGTTATAGTGCTATGGTATTTACTTTTTTATCTTATGTATTTTCTATTATGACCATGTATACATTAACTTATATGAGTGCTGGTTTCCATGTTGGTATTATGGGTTTGATAAGTTTTATTTGGCCGAGTCTTAAATATATTTTTACAGGTAATATTATTGGTACTATTTTAATGCTTGTGGGTTTATATGAAGCATATATGGTAGCAAAGTAAAAATGTGCGAGAAATCGCACATTTTTAACAATCTGGTTGATAATACTTAGCTTTATAGACTTCAAAGAGTTCAGCAAATCTTTGATAATGCACTATTTCTCTTTGACGTAAGAACGAAAGTGGTGCCAATACATCAGGATCATCCGTTTGATCCATTAAGTTTTCATAAGTAGCTCTCGCTTTTTGCTCTGCTGCAATCTCATAAAGACGACTTTTTCATAAAATTGTGTTATAAATATTAAGAAACTGAATTAAAATGAGCTATCCTACATAATTTTAAATGTTTATTTATGTTTTATATATTATTAGAATTTAAATCATTTACTATAAATCAATACAGAATTAAGCAGAAATTAATCAATATTTCTGTTTTCTTTATTTTAGAAGGAAGTTGATGAAATGGATGATACTATGCTTGTTACTCTAGCATTAAAATATAATGGAGATTTTGACGAGATTCTTAATGCTATCAAAAATCATGAAGATATTGATTATGACACAATATCAAAATATAAAAAAGAACTTTGCCATAAATATATAACAATCATCAGTGATGACTATCCAGATTTTTTAAAAGATACTAATGGTCCTCCTATAGTTCTGTTTTATGAGGGTAATGCAGCACTTATGAATAAAGATGATACTATGATATACAGCGTTAATAGTAATAAACATAGATTTATTGTATCGGTTAAACCTGTAAAATTTAGAAATAAAGAAGTTCTTGATTATTGCGCTGCATGTGAAAATCAGAATGATCTTGATGAGATTCTTAGTTATTTAAAAAGAAGGGAACCTGGATTAAAAGATTATGGAAAAGTTAAGAAAAGAAATGATATCGAAAGATAACCTGTTAGGTTCAGTTATGATGTATCTGGGTTATCCATTTAGGAAAGAGGTAAAAGAAATGAGTAAAGTAATTGCAGTTGCGAATCAAAAAGGTGGTGTAGGTAAGACAATGACATCAGTCAGTCTTAGTGCATGCCTTGCAAAACACGAGAAAAAGGTCTTACTGGTTGATCTAGACCCACAGGGTCACTCTACAAAAGCTTTTGGATATCGAAATATGAGTGAATATCCATTATCAATGAGAGAGGTTATTGTATCAGTCATAGACAATAAAGATATTGATAAGGAAAGCCTCATACTTCATAGTGATGAAGGTGTTGATATTATTCCTGCTAATATCACTCTAGCAGGTATTAACTCAATACTTGAAAGAGCCATGTGCAGGGAAACGGTGTT
>JAJQGQ010000184.1 GCA_021200395.1 Erysipelotrichaceae bacterium | reverse complement strand
ACATTATATCATATATAGGTATATAAGTAATTTTTCCCTTGCTATAAACTTCTCTTTCATTAGAGACAGCATAAGCTTTTTGAATATGATAATCATCATTATTTATAAAATGATTTAAAGCACTATGCACCGTATAATCTTTACCTGATTTAACTTCAATAGGCACTACAGAAAGACTATCATAATCATCTATCAAAAAATCAACTTCTCCTTTGTTTCGATTATCATAATAAAATAATTTATGACCATGAGCTATCAATTCACTAGCTACAACAGTTTCATAAACCGATCCTAAATTAATACTTTTTTGATCATCTAAAATGGCACGAATATTATATCCATAAAGAATACTTGTCAATATGCCTACATCATTTAAATATAATTTTAAAAGATTTTTACCTGATGATTCAATAAGCGGAAAAGTCGGATTAGAAATAGCTTGTACATTTAATGCAATGCCTTCACTTATCAAATATTCAAACTCATCACTATAATCCAAAAAAGTTTTACCTTTCTTATTTTCAATGCTTTGTGCTCTTACTCTTTTTTTCTTGTTTTCCATATTAGATGGTATAAGATCATATATTCTTCTTATCTTTAATTTATTATCTTCATCATACTTCGATGCATCAATACTATAATATTCGTGAATTTCATTTTGTATTTCTCTTACAATTTGTATGTTTTTTTCCTCAATATAACTATTCACCGCACTAGGCATGCCACCTACAAGAAGATATTTCTTAAATAAGTCCATCATTTTATCGTGCATAGGTTGATCTAAAGATTCTAATCTTTCAAACTTTGTATGCATTGAAGAAATAACCAGTTCATTCATACCATTGGCATATAAGAATTCTTCAAAATCCAATGGAAACATTCTGACTTTTCTAATGCTTCCCATTGGTATAGAAGTTGTTTGAGATAATGCTGTGTTCAATGATGATCCTGCAGCTATAAAAGTAAAGCGATTATCTTGAGCTAAGAATTTAAGTAATGTTAATAAATATGGATAAGCCTGTATTTCATCGATAAATATTAATGTATTATCTTTTTCTTTCATCTTATTACCTGCAAGCATACTAAGTTGCAAATAAAAATCTTCTACTGTTTTAGTTTGTGCAAAAAGCTGATTTCCCAAAGAATCTTCTAACATATTAATCTCAATGAAGTTTTTAAATAATTTTTGTCCAACATAACGAACAATATATGTTTTTCCAACTTGCCTAGCTCCATCAATGAGAAGTATTTTATCATTATTAGATTGTAAATGTTGTTCAATCAATGATTCAATCTTTCTTTGTAACATAGAATCACCTCAATTCTGACTTTTCAATATAAATTTGACATAAAAATACCAACTTTTCAATAAAAAGATTCCTCATTTCGAGGAATCCTTCCATCACTACTTAATTCTTTACACCAAATGAAATTCCCATACGCATAGCGTTTTGAACCATTTCACCATCAACATCAACATATTTTAATTTACCAGCTGTTTCTGATAAAGGAATAGATGTAACAACATTTTCTTTTAATACAACAAGTTCTCCAAACTTACCTTCTAATAAAAGTTCAGCAGCCATCATACCAAAACGTGTTGCCATTAATCTATCATATGGACAAGGTTCTCCACCACGTTGTGCATGTCCTGCCGCAGACACACGGATTTCACTATCAACATAATGAGCCAATTCATTAGCTACATCCACAATAACAGAATGCCCTTCTCTAGCAGCTATCTTTAGCTTATATTGTTTCTTAGATAATTTAGCTTCATCTTTAGAAATAGCTCCTTCTGCACAAGCGATAACAGTATAGTTCTTACCATTTTTTACATTCTTTTTAACAACTTTAGCTATTTGTTTAATATCATATGGAATTTCAGGTAATAAAATAACATCAACACCTGCAGCAATACCAGCAGATAAACAAATATGTCCTACTTTATGTCCCATAATTTCAACAACAAAGACACGATTGTGACTTTGAGCTGTTGTTTGAATTTGATCTAAGTAGTTCGTTGCAATATTGATGGCAGATTGATAACCAAAAGTATAATCTGTACCCCAAGTATCATTATCAATTGTCTTAGGTAACCCTATAACATTGCAGCCTTCTTCAGCTAACATATTAGCAGATTTCAAAGAACCATTACCACCTAATACAAATAAGCAATCCAACTTTAATTTCTTGTATGTTTTTTTCATAGCCTCAACTTTATCAAAGCCATCTTCAATAACACGCATCTTTTTAAAAGGGCATCTAGAAGTACCTAAAATAGTTCCACCTTTGTTGAGAATATCCTTAAAATCATCAGGTGTCATCTCTACATAATCTTCATACATTAATCCTTTGTAACCATACTTAAAACCTATGATTTCAATATCTTTCACTTGTTTATACAACGTTAAAGCAATTCCTCTCATTGTTGCATTCAAAGCTTGACAATCTCCACCACTTGTTAACATACCAACTCTCATCTTACTCGTCTCCTTCTAGTTGATTTTTAGTTTTTTAAAGAAGAACTCCTGACTATTCAAAGGTTCTTTCTTACTACCCTTTACTTTCTTATAAGTGCCATCACTTCTAAGTTCCATTGCTTTAACATTATCCTTCAACATAGTGTTAAACATATAAACTATAATCTTCTTAATTTCTTCATCATATATTGGTGTTGCAACCTCAACACGTTTTTCTAAATTTCTTGTCATTAAATCAGCTGAAGAAATATAAACTTTTTGATTATCCCTTAAACCAAAAATATAAATACGTGAATGTTCTAAATAGCGACCAACTATAGAAATAACACGAATATTCTCAGTATAACCTTCAACTCCAGGTATAATACAACAAATACCTCTTACTACCATTTCAATCTTCACACCAGCTTGTGAGGCCTCTACCAACTTATCAATCATCTAACGACTTGTAACAGAATTACATTTAAAACCAACATAAGCTTCTTTACCTTCTCTAGCTAAAGCAATCTGTTCATCTATTAAATCAAAAATCTTTGTCAACATACAATTTGGAGCAACCATTAAATGATGTGTTTCCTGCATTGTTTCACCTAAGCACAAATGATTGAATACATCATTGATTTCAGCTCCGAGTTCCTGATTTGATGTCATTAAAGCCATATCAGTATATTGCTTAGCAGTATTTTCATTGTAATTACCTGTACCAACTTGAGAAATAAATTGTACTTTCTCATCTGTCTTATAAGTAATCAAGCATAACTTTGAGTGAACTTTTAAACCTTCCAAGCCATAAATAACACGAGCTCCAGCCTCTTCTAAACGCTTAGACCAACCAATATTATTCTCTTCATCAAAACGTGCTCTTAACTCAACTAAAACAACAACTTCTTTACCATTTTCAGCAGCTGTAATCAATGACTTTACAACTCTAGAATTCTTAGCAACACGATATAAGGTCATCTTAATACTAGCAACTTTACTATCAACAGCAGCTTCATCTAATAATCTTAAAAATGGTGACATAGAATCAAAAGGATACGCTAAAAAGATATCATGCTTTTGAATCTGTTTAATCATTGGTATAGCATTAGCAACCATAGGGCTATTCTTTGGATATAGTGTCTTATAGAATAATTCTGGATGTACCATCTTTAAGTTATCTCTTAATTCACTCAAGAATTTTAAATCTAATGGAGCTTGATTTATAAACACTTGATTCTTTTTAATATTTAAGAAATTCATCAACATTAAAACTTCCAATTCTTCTAATCCTGATGACATCTCTAAACGAATTGGTAATAACTTTCTTCTTTGTTTAATTAAAGTTTCCATCATTTCACGATAATCATCATGACCTACTAAAGAATGATCATCCTCTTCAATATCAGCACTTCTTGTTACTCTAATAAAAGCTGCATTCTTAATGGTGTATTTAGTAAAAATCTTAGATAAATTATTCATTATAATATCTTCAACTAGTACAAATTCCCCTTGCACACCAGGAACTGTTATCAAGCGTTCACTCATGGCATTTGCGCATGAAACAATTCCCATTTTACGATTTCCTTTTTTAGATTCTAACTGTACAACAATATATAATTCACGATTGTTTAAAAATGGGAATGGTTGTCTTTTAGAAACCACTTGTGGTGAAATTAATGGTAAAATTTCTCTTTTAAAATAAGTTTCTAAATATTTGCGATCATCCTTATTCTTAATATCAGAATAATTCACAATACCAATACCAAATTTTTCTAATTCCCCCATTACATTACTATAAATAGTATC
>JAJQGQ010000125.1 GCA_021200395.1 Erysipelotrichaceae bacterium | reverse complement strand
ATTCAACTGGTGACATTGCTTAGAGCATCGGTGACTTTACGTGAGAATAATCAATTTTTTAAGAAACTAGGGAAAAATCTGGAAATAGCGTTAGAATCTTGACCAGCTAAATACCTTCGTGTCAGATAAGTATTTAATATCTGAAATACTTCTTTTGCTTGTTGGTTTGTAATATCTTGAAGACGCAAATGTTCCATAACTGACATTGCAAATGGTGCAGGCATATAACTTTGTATTTTCCTATAATCTTTTAACGCTTCTCCTAGTTCATCGAAATCGTTTTGTAGATATAATCGATTATAATGTTGTGCAAAATTCACCATATCAGTTAATATAATTTCATAATTATCATTATTAATCTGTTTTTGCCAATAACTTTTAAAGGCATCATATAAATCTTTTTCAGAACTCAAGGTATAAGTTTTAGATGCTAAATAAAAGCGAATAAATTCAGCTAATTGTTTTGATTGTGGAAATATTTTTTCAAGTTTTAACCAATATTTATTATAAATCTCTTCTTGTTCACTATTAGACCTTTTCATTAAAATATAGTTACGAATTAAATCAGCTGCTGTTAACTTTTCACCTGTAGAATTAATGCTTTCAAAAATTTGTTGTGCATCATCATCAGAATCTAATTCGATACAAACAATATATAATTCTCTAATAGCATTAATAACTTCATTTAAAGAATATTTATCGACTAATTTTGTTAGACTATTATACAAATATTTGTAATTATCTATAATTAAAGATGTACCTGTATAAGAAGAAATCATATCTTTTGCTATATATGAATATGCATCTTCATCTGATACAGAAGGAAGTAATCTATACTTATACTTTTTTTCATTAGGATTTTCAAGGTATGAATTTGTTAATACCATTTCAATATTATTATCATCTTTATCTCTAGCAATATTACGTAAAGCATAGATAATGAGAAACATGGTAACGAGTCTTTGTTGTCCATCAACAACTATACGTTCTCTAACTATAAATTCAATTTTTCCAATATTATAAACAATTGTTCCCATAAAATGCTTGTTGGTATCACCCTTTAAAATACTTTCAATATCGTCAAGTAATTGTTTTATTTGTTTGTTTTTTCTCCATGTGTAATTTCTTTGATATACTGGAATTACATATTGAGATCCATATGCTTCTTTGATAAATTCCTCAAAAATACTTTTAGGACTCGCTTTCATTTATTTACACCTCAATTTGTTTTTGTATTTAATAAAAGTATAACATATTCTTTATTAAAAATAAAAATTTTAAAGATTAAATCATAAAATCATAAAATTGTATATAACCTAAATTCCCATGAAAAAATACATTATATTTTATAAAATGCAAAAAAGTTTGATAAATTCACAACTATTTTGCATTTTTATATTGACTTTTTTATCTATATAATGTACAATATACATTGTAATGGGAAGGTGATTTTTATGGCTTTACATCATTCTGTTCGTGTCACTGTACCTGGTAGAACGTACAGAAAAAAGCGTGGCAATTCTACTTATATTTATTACTATACCAGTTTCTTCACCAAGGAAAACGGCAAGCATTCTAATACTTCTGTCATTATAGGCAAGTTAGATAATAATGATTCCTCTAAGCTTATCCCCAATGATCATTATTATGAATATTTTGACCATTCCAATGACGCTATTGATTTACCTGAAATTGTTTTTGAAGGTGACTATTCCATTGGTTATTCAGCAGCTGTCAACCAAATTTTCAATGATCTTGGTCTTGATGTAATTCTAAAAAACAATTTTGGCCCTGCTGCCTATGATATTATGACTGTTGCTGCTTATTCGATAAAAAATGGTGCTGTCATGAGCTATATTGATGACTATACTAAATATCATTATGACATCAATAATCCAAAGATTTTAAAAAATCAGCGTATCAGCGATCTTTTTGCTTCCATAACATACCAGCAGAGAATGGACTTTTTTGTAGAATGGGTTAATAAGTGCAATGCGGATGATTGTTTTGTTTATGATATTTCATCCATTTCCACCTATTCAGAAGGCATAGAGCAGGCAGAGTTTGGATATAACAGAGATCATGATGATCTTAAGCAAATAAATATTGGCATTTTTAGCGGAATAAATTCAAAGCTGCCTGTTTATTATGAAAATTATAATGGTTCACTTACTGATAAGGTCAATCTTATACCAGTTTTAAAAAATGCTCAGGCAGTCGGTATAACAGAAGCACATATAGTAATGGATGGTGGATTCTTTGACGAGAAAAGAATAAAAGAGCTTTATTCAACGGGACTGACATTTACAGTTGGAATGCCTTCAACACTTGATAAATCAAAGGAACTGCTTGAAGAACATGGAGATGAAATACATCTTATGAAAAACAAAACAAGCTATGCTTCCAATTATGCAGCAATGTATGATGCAAATATTTATGGAATAGATGGCAGAGTCATGATAGGATTGAACACGCAAACACAGGATTTGATGATGGAAACATTAAAAAAAGATATAGATAAACGTGCAAAGGAATTAAAAGACAAGAAGATTAAAAAATACAGCACGGTCATAAAGAAAACACGTTATACAGATCTATTTGAAATAATCAAAGAAGGCGAAAACGGATATACATATAGACTTAAGGAAGATGAAATCCAGGAAAAAGCAAACAATTATGGGTATTTTCTAGTATTTACTACAGATACACTGGCAAGTGCAGATGATATATTATATTATTACAGGGAAAAAGACATTGATGAAAAGATGTTTTATCAGTTGAAGAATTATGAAGAGCTAAATAGATAGAGAACACATAATCAAAAAACCACTGATGGAAAAATATTTAATTTATTTGTTTCGCTTATAATAAGGAATTTTATGCAGCAAAAGCTAAAAACCTATATGAGCATAAATCATCTTACATTGGAAAAATGTATATTAAAGCTTGAAGATATAAAAATGATAAAAATAAAAGGGCAGCCACCAAGACTGCTTAAGGAACTGACAAAGCAGCAAAAAGAACTATTAAAAATATTAGGAGTTGATATATATAAAACACTAGAGAAAATTTAAATATTTTCTCTAGTGTTTTTAATTACAATGTACATTTCTTTGGGAATTTAGGATATAAAATGAATATATTTGTTATATTAGCAAAATATATCACAAAAAATTGAATAATTAGCTAAAATAAAAGATATATCTAATCTTATTGATAGAATTGAGGATATGTCATTATTTATAATAATACAGGTTTTAGGTGGTATGGCTTGTTTGAAGCAAAATGATTCATCGTGATAAAAACGATTAGTGATAATAATTATATGTGTTTGATAGACCACTGTCTTTCAATTTTCATTGATATTTGCTATAATGTATATAAATATAAATTGTTTAGAAAGATGGTAGATAAAATGATGGATATGTTAAAAAAGTGGTGTGATAGGACATGGCTTTATGCAGTATATTTTCTTGGAATAGTAATGGGTTGTACTCTTATTTGGAACTGGGGCTCATGGGAACAATCTCAAAAACTTATCTGCATACTTGCGATTCTTGTACCAATGCACATTTTTGAAGAAAACACATTTCCTGGTGGATTTTATTTTATGAACAATCTAGGATTTCATTCCCAAGAACCTATGGTATATCCACAAAACCAATGTACTAACATGGTGACGAATTTAGGTGCAGAAATAGTTTTGATTTTAGTAACATTTTCAGTTTCGAAAGTAGAAGTCAGTGCAGTTGCACTTGTTGTTTTCTTTGGGCTTGGCGAAACGATAAACCATACTAGAAGTGGCATACTCATGTATAGACGTTACCATAAAAAAGGCAAGAAAACTATTTATGGTCCAGGATTGATCACTTCATGGTGTATGATGATTCCATTAAGTGTAGCAGGGATTAAATGGTTAACTGAACATTCATTTACGATAATGCAGATTTTAGGTGGAATAGGAATGTTCGCGGGTATTGCAGTCTTTTTGATTCTTTTACCATTTGCAATATCAATAAGAATTAAGAGTAAGAGATTTGCTTTTGATGACAAAGGATATTTTGAAAAATATGAAAAATAAGATGATTTGATTGTATGAAGAGTGACTTTTCACAAAAAATCACTTTTTATATTGTTTTGAAGTTGTTTTATGATGAAATGAAAACAAAAAAATTTTAATCAGCAAGGATTGTGATTTTAAATGTATGTAGGTGTAATATATAAATTTATCATAATGTTTTATCAAAAGCAGGTCATTGATTTAATAATAATGATGATAAGTTAGCAT
>JAJQGQ010000046.1 GCA_021200395.1 Erysipelotrichaceae bacterium | reverse complement strand
ATTATATTCATCATTAACATGATCTAAAGTTTGTTTAAGCTTTTCTTGTACTTCCTCTCTATTTGTTATTTTTTTTGATTCTACTATATCGCCTATTATCGCAATATAAGGATGCGATTCACAAATCATCATAAACATATTCATCACCTCTATATACATTATACAAGATTATTTTTGTGCAATCAATAAATATAAGTCATTTAACTTATATTTATTGATTATAAGTCCTACAGCTTATATTTTCCAAAAGAAAAAGCCTCAATGAGGCTTAAGCTTCTTCATTTTCAGTTTCAATTTCATCACTAGGGAATAATAAAGCTCTTACTTTTGCTTCTACTTCAGCAAAGACATCGGGATGTTCAGCCATATACTTCTTAACATTTTCACGTCCTTGACCAATTTTTTCACCTTTATAAGCATACCAGGAACCAGATTTATCAATGATATCATTTTCTGCAGCCAAATCAATAACTTCACCATCTCTAGCTATACCTTTGCCATAAATAATATCAACCTGAGTGGTTTTAAATGGTGGTGCAACTTTATTTTTGACAACTTTGATATTAGCTTTATTACCAATCACTTCGGTACCATTTTTAATTTGTTCACCACGTCTAATTTCAATACGCACTGATGAATAAAACTTCAAGGCACGTCCACCTGTTGTCGTTTCAGGATTACCATACATAATACCAATTTTTTCTCTTAATTGATTAATGAAAATAATTGAACATGAAGTCTTATTAATTAATCCTGATAAACGGCGCATTGCTTTTGACATCATTCTTGCTTGTAAACCAACAGAGTTATCACTGATTTCACCATCTAATTCGTTTTGTGGTACTAAAGCTGCTACGGAATCCACAACTACCAAATCAATCGCATTACTTTTGATCAATGTTTCCGCAATAGCCAATCCTTGTTCGCCACTATCAGGTTGAGACAAAATAAGTTCATCAACATTGACACCTAGGTTTTTCGCATAAACTGGATCAATAGCATGTTCAGCATCAATAAATGCTGCACGTCCACCTTGTTTTTGTACTTCAGCTATGGCATGTAATGTCAAAGTTGTTTTACCACTTGATTCAGGACCATATATTTCAATAATACGACCCTTTGGATAACCACCTATACCTAATGCAGCATCCAATGTTAAAGAACCAGTGGAAATAACATCTACATCAACAGCAACACGATCCCCCAATTTCATAACAGAACCTTTACCAAATTGTTTTTCAATTTGTTTGATGGCATCATTAAGATCCTTTTCTCTTCTATCTTCTTCAATTTCTGTTTTCTTTGTTTTTCTTTCAGCCATAACGCTACCTCCTTTTATATTTCATTAATCATTCTTAATGTTTTTTCAATCCCTAGTAGAATCGCTTGTTCAATATTTTGATTGCGTTTACTGGAAAGTTGAAAACAGAATGTTGAAACCTTGTCCTTACATGCCACTGCTATATAAATGTCATCATCTAAAGATAAATCACCACTATAAGCAAGACATATATCACTTTGAAATTTTTCTCTTCCTTTAATAGCCATGAGACCAGTCACTTCTTGACTACAACAACCATAATAATCCCATACGCTTTTATCAATATCTAATAAATGCATAATAACATCATCATGCATAGAAGATAATGTTCCTTTATACATGATATGATTATCCACTGCAATATGACTTGCAAAGTCAACACCTAAAAAATCAATACAGCTTAAGGTTAAATGTCTATTAATTAAAACACGTAATAAATCATCCATTACATACTTTCAAATATATATTGACTACTCTTCATTAAATAATCCATGCCACTAATTACTGAGATAAGGGTTGCTATCCAAATCATAATTTGATCCATAGGAATACCAAAAGAAGCAAAAATAACATTATTCAATAAAATAATACATATAGCTATCATCTGTGTCATTGTCTTTGCTTTACCTAAATAACTAGCCGCTAAAACAACATTTCTTTGACTAGCCATCATACGAATAGCATCTACAATTGTATCACGAGATATCATAATAATAGGAATAAGAATAGATATTCTATTAGATGAAGCTAATAATAAAATCGTACAATTAACAATTAATTTATCCGCAATAGGATCAACAAACTTACCAAAAGTTGTAATCATATCATTTTTTCTAGCTAAATAACCATCTAAATAATCAGTTAATGAACTCAATGCAAAAATGATGAATAAGATAATATCTAGTAAAGAAATATGAGTTGATAAAATAGAATAAACAGGTATAGAAATATCCATTGATTCATAAGGAAATAAATAAATGATAATAAATACTGGGACGCTTATCAAACGAATCGTCGTAAGCTTATTCGGTAGATTCATTTTCTAAATCACTCTCCAATGTTAAGATAAAGTTACATGGATTAGGATCGTTTGTATCTTCATCTGTTAATTCTATTTCCTGACCATTAATATAATATTTTTGTGTACCATTATTACCATTACGTAAATTCAGTGACACAAAATCATCCACACTAAATTCTAAAGTCACAGTTTCGGCAACTGTTTCATCATCATATTCACTTTCATCATGATAAATCTTAGAAACAAAGGAATCATATGATTCATCGTTAACTGTTAAAGAAGCCCAACATGCACTATAATATTCAATCGTGAATGTAAATGTTTCTTCTCCTTCAGGAAGTGCAAAACTATAGTCTAGAACATCATTTCTAACAAGCGTAATTTCACTACTTGTTGTTGTTTCCTCTTCGTCATTAGTATTATTAGTTGTTTCTTCATCTGTATTTTCATTATCTTCAGTACCAATATCACCCTCAGCTTGGGTATTTGTACTTGATTCAAACGTTGGATCACTACTTTGCTTACTGGTAAAATAAATACCAAACCAAACAACTGCAATAATCGCAATGACTAAACCTAAAACAATACCACCACGAATAATTTTGACATGCTGTTTATCTTCATAAACAGAATCATGCCTAGCTAAATGAGGCTTTTCAATCTTAAATTTTTGACTTCTAGTAACAGCATCTTTATTATGCTGTTCCTTCTTTTCCTTATCTTTAATATCGGCTAATTCTAATTCACGAGTTAATGCCAAATATTGTGAAGTCAATTCCTCTAATTCTTCCTGTTCAAAATCCAAAACATTAGAAATCTTCTTCAAATACATTTTAACATAAGCTTCATCCCCTTTATAACGATCAAGCTTACCCTCTTCTATATCCCTTAAAACCGCTACAGATATCTTTGTTGCGGCTGATAATTCTTCAATTGTAAGATTTTTTGCTTCTCTTTTTTGTCTAATAGTGTCGCCCAAATTATCCACAAAGTTTCCTCCTTGCATTTTCAATATTTCTTATTTAAATCACACATTTTTCAATAATATTAAAGCACAATTTAACATTTTTGACAACTCCAACACTATTATTTTATGAAATTATGTCTTTGTTATGAATTTTCCATTAAAATAAATAAAAAGCCGATTTTACATCGGCAAATGCTCATTCTGATAAGCCGCATTCTGTTTTTCAATCGATTATTTATCTATGCATAGCATCTCCATGTTGGTTCATTTCCCTATCTGGAGTTCCCCTACCAATATTTGGGTTTCATCCTTGCAGAGTTTACCTCTTTTCATTCTTTCTTTTCAAAAAGACATCGTTTCTGTGGCACTTTATGACTTATCAACCATGCTTACGTTTAGGTCTTAGGTCTGTCGTCTTAAAGCCTACATTTATTAGATGTAGTACAAACACTACAATCATCGCAGATTGTGGATGGGCGGACTTTCCTCTGTTTCCAGCAATCGATTCTCATGAGCATAGCTATTTTACAAAATTTTAATAAAAAAGACAAGTACTAATTACTTATCTTTGTGTGATTACTTATCTTTGTAAACTTCTTTTTCCAAATTTGAAATACGTTTTAGAATATCTACATTAGAAGAAATATTTTCTTCCATAGAACGAATATTTTCCTGCTGAATAGATTGTTCTTTTTCGAGTTTAGAGATTTTCATTTTTAATGCTTTATTTTCTTTTTGAAGTTCTTCATTTTGTTCATATGATTCATTAAGCATTGCGGCAAATGTTTCATAATCTTCTCTTACTGTATCTAAGAAATAATCAACTTCATTTGCACTATAACCTTTAAAGTCAACTTGAAATTGTTTGTTTAAGATTTTCTTTGGACTTAATTTAATTTTATTTGTCATCTTTATCATCAGCCTTTCTCTAATCTATTTTACAAAAATAGGATATAAATGCAAGAAGTTTTTTAAAAATTAAGATAATATAT
>JAJQGQ010000307.1 GCA_021200395.1 Erysipelotrichaceae bacterium | reverse complement strand
TAGTTACATAATAATTCCATTCATCTTGAGGTATTCTTTCTTTTAAATTTTTCAAATTGTTTTGTATTTCAGGATTATGACTATTCCATATTTGGTCTGTCATGTTTTGTTCATATATTTCCATTTTATCCATTATATAAATCTCCTTTTTTCCATTATATCATACTATCTAAAAATTAAAATTTTTTCTTGCATCAAAATAAAAATTATGATAATAATAGGTAGCAATGAGTATCCAAGCAGGTGGAAGTAAGTCCGGTTGCTTAGGGTACTTTTTTGTTTGTATGATTATTAAGGAGGTTTTTATGAGTTATAAAGTTATCACTATTGGACATCAATATGGGAGTGGTGCACGTGATATTGCTAAAGAATTAGCTAAACGTTTAAACTATTCTTATTATGACAGTGAAATTACAACAAAAATGGCAGAAAAAAGTGGTTTTACTACAGAATTTGCCAATGCACATAGCGATAAGGGATCTCATAGCAATATCGTTATGTTTACATTAAACAATTGGGCTGGAGGTAGTATGTCAGCATCAGATCAATTGTTTATTAAGCAAAAAGAAATTATTAGTGAGTTAGTTAAAAAGGAAAATTGTGTTATTGTAGGACATTGTGGTGATTATGTATTAAAGGATAATGATGATGCGTTCCATATTTCTATTAATAGCGATAGAGAAGAACGTGTTGATCGTATTCAAAATGTTTATAAAGAAAATATATCTATGGATGATTTAGTAGATATTGATAAACGTAGAATGACTTATTATCGTTTTTATACAAATCGTAAAATCAATGATATATTAAATTATGATTTGGTTATTAATCGTGCCCATTTTAGTAATGATGAATGTGTTGATTTACTCTCAACATTTATTAATCAATGGTTAAAGGAGGAAAAATAAGATGAATGAAGATATTTCTTTCTTAGGGACCGAAAAGGTTAGCAAGTTAATGGCTAAGTATGCTATTCCTTGTATTATTTCTTTATTAGTTGGTGCATTATATAACATAGTTGACCAGTTATTTATTGCGAATGCTTCTTATTTGGGTTCATATGGTAATGCTGCAAATACGGTTGTTTATCCGTTAACAGTTGTCGCTTTAGCTGTAGCAGTTATGATTGGTGATGGATGTTGTAGTTATACAAGTATTTGTTTAGGTGCTAATGAGAAGGATAATGCTACTAAAGGTGTTGGTAATGCGATTTTATCACTAGTTACTGCAAGTATCATTATTACAGCTATTTATTTTATATTTCAGCATCAAATATTGATTTTATTTGGTGGTGGTGTTAATGAATTGACTTATCAAAATGCGAAAGAGTATTTTACATTTATTTCTATAGGTATTCCTTTCTATATGTTAGGTCAAGGTTTGAACCCTATTGTTAGATCTGATGGTTCACCAAATAAAGCCATGGCATTTAGTTTATGTGGTGCTGCTGTGAATATTGTATTAGATCCAGTATTTATTTATGTTTTTAAATGGGGTATGATGGGTGCTGCTTTAGCCACTATTCTTGGGCAAATTTTAACTTGTATTTTATCAGTTTTATATATTAGAAAGATGCAATTAATTCACCTTACAAGAGAAAGTTTTACCATTAAGTTTAGAATTATCGGCAAAATGTTAAGTTTAGGTGTATGTAGTTTATTGTCACAAATTTCTATTGTATTCTCTATGGCAGCTGTGCAAAATATGTTAACAAAGTATGGAGCAATGGATCCGATATTTGGTTTAGAAGAATATGCTCAGATTCCTATGGCTGTTGTAGGTATTGTTATGAAATTCTATCAGATTGTTATTTCCATTGTTATTGGTTTATCAAGTGGAAATATTCCAGTTGTTGGTTACAATATTGGTGCTGGTAAAAATAGCCGTGCTAAAGAGATATTTAAGTTATTATTGATTTGTGAAGCAATTGTTGGATTTGTAGGTTTGGCTATTTTCGAAGTTTTCCCAAGTCAGCTTATTGGATTGTTTGGTGCTTCTAATGAAAGTAGTTATTATATGGAATTTGGTATTAAGACATTTAGAATCTATATGGCATTGCTTCCATTATCTACTGTTAATAAAGCTGTCTTTATTTTCTTACAAGCTATTGGTAAAGCCTTTATGTCTACATTATTATCACTTATTCGTGAAATTGTATTTGGTGTTGGATTTGTTATTATCTTACCAATATTCTTTGGTTTAACAGGTGTCTTATTATTTATGCCAGTAGCTGATTTATGTACATTCTTGATTGGTTTGGTTGTGATTGTTCAAACATTTAAAGAATTAAGTACTGATAAAGCTATGGCCAATGTTTAGGATTAGCAAGATTGCTAATCCTTTTTATTTACAATAAAAAAAGATCGCATTTTGCGATCTTTATTATTCAGCTGCTAAAGCTTTTTTTGCTGTATCAACAATAGCTGTAAATCCTTCAGGATCAGCGATTGCGATTTCAGATAACATTTTTCTATTAATATCAACATTAGCTAATTTTAAACCATGCATTAATTTAGAATATGAAATATCATTCATTCTAGCTGCAGCATTAATACGTGCAATCCATAAACGACGCATTTCACGTTTTAAGTTCTTTCTATCACGATATGCATATTTCATAGAATGCATAACTTGTTCATTTGCTGTTTTATATAAAGCGTGTTTTGAACCAAAATATCCTTTAGCTAACTTTAAGACTTTCTTTCTTCTACGTCTAGTTGTATATCCACCTTTAACTCTTGCCATATTTCTTTCCTCCTACTCAATTACCCAAGACGAGATTTAATTCTCTTCATATCTGATGGGCTTACTAAAGTTGCTTTCGCTAAGTGTTTCTTTTGTTTATGAGTTTTGTTGTGAGATAAATGTGATACATACGCATGTCCACGTTTATATTTTCCGCTACCTGTTTTCTTTAAACGTTTCTTAAGACCACTATGGGTTTTCATTTTTGGCATAAAATAGTCCTCCTTATTTTTTCTTTGGCGCTAATATAGCTGTTAATGTTCGCCCTTCTAATTTTGCAGGCTTTTCAATGATACAATAATCTGCGCATTCAGCGACGAAATCATCTAGTATTTTTTGACCAATTTCAACATGTGATAATTGTCTTCCTCTAAAGCGAACAGCTATTTTAACTTTATCTCCTGCTTGTAACCATTTAATCGTTCTTTTGAGTTTGACATCTTTATCATGGACATCAATTTGTGGAGATAATTGCGTTTCCTTTAAAGCCACAACTTTAGAATTCTTCTTCATTTCTTTTTGTTTCTTTTGTTGTTCAAAACGGTATTTACCATAATTAAGAATACGACAAACTGGTGGTTTTGCTTTTGGGGCAACACATAGTAAATCTAAATCAGCATTATATGCAGCATTTAAAGCAGCATTACGTGACATAACTCCTAACTGGTTTCCATCCTGATCAATCACTAAAACTTCCTTAAAACGAATTTTTTCATTAACCATATCATCATTTAATTGGTTGTTATACTTGCTAATAATAGCCACCTCCTAATATAAATTCGTAGTACAAATAAAAAGTGAGCACATAAGTACCCACATGTTGACATTAAGATATTTTATCTTAGTGACATTTGCCCAGCATTTTTAGCGCTCGGGCGAGAAGTAGGCACTTCTTCTTTCCACTACTTTTCATTTCCTTGTATAGGATACACAATTTTTAGCTAACTGTCAACTATTTTTCATGAGTTTTTCAAAACTTTCTGGCATTTTTGAAGTAAAATGCATTTCTTTATGAGTTAATGGATGAACAAATGAAAATTCGTGCGCATGCAATCCTAATCGTTTAATTGGATTGGTTTTTGCCCCATATTTATTGTCTCCAATGATTGGATGATTCATTGAAGACATATGCACCCTAATTTGATTTTTTCTTCCTGTATCTATATAAATTTCTAATAAGCTATATTGTTTTGTTTCTTGAATGACATGATAATGCGTAATCGCTTTTTTACCATGAGATGATATATATACTGTTTGATTTTTAGCTTCAGACAATTGATTTATAATAGTATCTTGTTTTTTATGAAGATGTCCTTCTACAATGGCTAAATAACCTCTTGTTAAAACATACTTATTCCAGTTATGTGTTAATGATTGATATAGTTCTTTGGTTTTTACAAACATCAATATACCTGATGTATATTGGTCAATACGATGCACTAAATAAATATTTTCATGTTTATTTTTGAGATATTGTTTAACCAAGTTATAAGCTGTTTTTTGTTTTTCTTTATTCGTTTCTTCACTTAACAAACCACAAGGTTTATCTATCACAATAATATCTTTATC
>JAJQGQ010000293.1 GCA_021200395.1 Erysipelotrichaceae bacterium | reverse complement strand
TTATCCTGTACTTTAGAAGTTACTTTATGAATCACTTCTTTATCTTCTTCATCTATATAATAAATACCTGTACGATAAGAAATTCCTTCATCTTCTCCTTGTTTATTTAAAGAGGTAGGATCAATCACCCTATAAAAATAATCCAATAATTTTTCTAATGTTATGATATTTTCATCATATTCAACTTTTACTGTTTCACTATGTCCACTGTTTTGTGATTTTACTTCTTGATAAGTAGGATTTACAGTATGCCCGTTAGCATAACCCACCACTGTATTAGTAACGCCTTTAAACTGGTTAAGGTACTTTTGGACTCCCCAAAAGCACCCACCAGCAAGATATATAACTTTCATGCTTATTCCACTGTAGTAAACTTAGCAACTACTGAACTACCATATTGTTCTTCAATATAATCAGCTACCTCATCAGATTGTAATGCAGCAATCAAAGCTTGTGTTTTATCACTATCTTCATTACCTTCTTTAACTACTAAATAGTTAATATATGGAGCTGCTTCTTCATCCGTAAAATCTTCAGCAATTATTGTATAAGCTGTTTCAGTAATACCACTATCCAAAGCATAGTTACCATTAATAACAGCACCATCAACATCAGCTAAATTGTTAGGTAAATTAGCTGCTTCTAATTCAGCAAATTCTAAGTTCTTAGGATTAGATGTAATACTTTGTAATGTATATAAACCATCAGTATCTTCTAATTCAATTAAACCATTAGCAGCTAATAAAGCTAAAGCACGTGATTCATTAGAACCATCATTAGGAATAGCTATTGTAGCACCATCTACTAAATCATCTAAAGATTCAACAGTATTTGAATATAAAGCCATTGCTTCATAATGAATACCAGCAACTGCAACTAAGCTCAAACTTCTTTCTTCATTTTGTTCTTCCATATAAGCTAAAGTCTGGAAATAGTTAGCATCCAAATCACCATCTTGTAAAGATGTATTAGGTTGTACATAATCAGTAAATTCAACAACATCCAATGTCCATCCATCTTCAGCTAATAAATCCTTAACAACATCATTTAAAATAGCAGCATGAGGTACAGCAGTCGCTCCGACAGTAATTGTTTTATCTTCACTATCTGTACTTGACGTATCATCACTAGAACTACAACCTGCAAGAGTTAACGCAAATGCTCCTGCTAATAAAACCTTTAATAACTTCTTCATTTCTCTTTCTCCTCCTAAATTATCTATCAATACAATAAAAAAATCTCGCCCTATTAAGGACGAGATATATTACCCGTGTTACCACCTTGTTTTAAAATAACCTCACGATTATTTCCTCTTTGAGTACCATCATACTCTATCACTATAACGGGTGAACCCGACATACCCTAACATTTGCTCAGATATGCAACTCCAAGGCCATTTTTCATTTATCTTCAATCTTTCTTTTTCACCAACCAAGAATTCTCTAAACATCTTAGATAAACTACTTTTCTTTTCATCGTCTTTATTGTATTGCTTAATTACATATTAAACCTATAGGAATTAAAAGTCAACATCTTTTTTTAAAAGTTAATTCCAAAATCACAAGAAAAAACTCGCTCAAATTACAAATTTGAACGAGTAAATTCCAGATTTTTTTCCTTTTTTAAGCGGAATTTAACTTTTCACTTTATCATTTACATTATGTTTAAACTTTTGAATAATATACAAAAATAAGGAGTTTTGACTCCTTATTCAATTGAGATAAAATTGTTATTTTCAATGACTTTGTGATTTTGTTTTGGTACTGTCAATTTCAAAACACCATCTTCAAACTTAGCATTAATATCTTCTTTGCTGATATCTTCGCCAACGTAGAAACTACGACTCATACTTCCGTAAAAACGTTCCTGGCGAATGTAGTTACCTTTGTCATCTTTTTCATCATTGTTTGTAGAAGTTTTAGCAGCTATGTTTAAATAACCATTGTCAAAGCTGATCTTAATATCTTCTTTTTTAAAACCTGGTAAATCAACATCCACTTCGTACGAATTATCATTTTCTTTTACATCCGTTCTCATCAAGCCTCTAAAATTACTTGTACGATTTTCATTTCTAGCAAAATCCTTTTCAAATTCATCAAATAAACTTTCTCCAAAAATACTAGGCATTACCATAATATCACCTTCCTATAAAATTTAAACAAAATGCTTAGAATTTTATGCATTGTTAGAGATTTAGAACAATGTTGATTAATTTAGAAATAAGTCTTATTTATATATCTCTTTCTTATTTCTAAGTATATTATACTCCTATTTTTAGCACTGTCAAGAGGTGAGTGCTAATTTTTTTAAAAAAACTAAATTCATCAATTTGTTTTTAGGATTTTTACTAATTTGCTTTATCTATTGCGTATAATAAGTCGCCCTCCTTACCGTCTTTTCTACCGCCTTCAAAAGACATTTCTTTAGCAGCAAACAAATCCACACCATGCATATGCAAAGGCATATGATCATCTTTCTTACTTAATATCAATTCACAACATTCCATAACGTTGTCCAATAATTCCTTTGGTGAAACAAAAGTACCATGATTACGATATATTGTATCATATTCATTTTCAAATTCTTTTAAATGTTGCAAGCTCTTTAAATAAGTTGATACATTTGTTGAGAATTCATTGAATAACATAACTGCTACTCCACATGCATCTCCAAAAATGATTGTTCTTTCTTCTTTAATTAAAGCACACATCATGCCAGGTGTATGTTCCTGCACTAAGATCATTTGAATATGTACGTTTCTTCTATTGGTTTAATTTCGTCTTCTCTAGTTGGAATAAGTGTGTTTACATCAATGTTTTGACTTTGTGCATCTTCTTTACGATAATTCACATTGCCAATTTTTTTGAAAACACCTTTATCTAAAGGATTCATATAAACTTCATCAAACAATGCTTCTCTTCCCATATAATCATGGTGACCATGAGTAATGCTATTGCATCACTGTTAGTATTTTTAGTTGTATCTGATACAGTTGATATAACAAATGGTACTATTACTATTTCAAAATTAGGTGCATCTTATGTGTTTGCAGGATTAATTGTTGCTATTGCTACTGTTGAGATTGTACGTTTATTTAATAAATACAATATCGTTATTAAATTACCTGATAGTGTTCCACCTAATGTTGCAGCTCCATTTAATGTTATCCTCCCATTAGCATTTAATGTTATATTCTTCACCTTATTAAATATCTTATGTACATCTATTACAGGAGCAGGTTTAACTGAACTTGTATTTACAATTATTACTCCGTTATTAACAGCAACTGATACTTTACCATCTACTTTATTCTTTATATTGTTATCACAAATATTCTGGTTCTTTGGAATTCATGGTGATAACTTAGTTGGTGCTGTAACTACACCTATTATTACTGCCAACTTAGCTATAAATCTTGAAGCTTATACAGTAGGCGGTACACCAGCAAAAATCTATGCAGGCTATGCTGCTACAGTATTTGCAGGTTGGATTATTTATAATGTTTATCAAGTAATTATGGCCTTCTTCTGTAAATCTGAACGTTTAAAAGGATTAGTTAAGGTTTCAGTCATTCCTTCAATATTTAATATTAATGAACCAGGTGTATTTGGTATTCCTACTGTTATGAATATTTATTTATAGCTTCAACGTTATGTTCAATACTTAATATGTCCGTATATTGGTTTTGTGCAAGTGTTGGACTTGTTGGTAAGTGGATTATGACAATGCCATTCAGTACACCGGGTATTATTCAAGCTGTTGTTTGTACTTTAGATTTTAGAACTGGTATTTTATGGATTATTCTATTCTTTGTTGACTTAGTTATTGCATTACCTTTCTTTAGAGCATATGACGCACAATTGGTTAAAGAAGAATCTGGTGAAAATTAAATCAAAAGTGAGAAGATCAAATCTTCTCACTTTTTTAATTACTATAATAAGCCATAACGATATCAATAAATGCAAAGAAAATAGAACGATTATCTAAATATTTCGGATTGTTTTTGCTTGAAGAAATGGGTATTGGTAATGTAGGCAAAACAAATGTGATATCAACAACATTTATTGTAGAAGAATCAGGGTTAGTGGTTATAAGTACTGTTGAGACATTATCTTTTTTCCATTTCAATATTTCTTTTTCATAAAAATCTTCACTACCTGATACTGAAAATATTACAACCACATAGTTTTCATCCATGGAATCTTCCAGAAATTTTAATTTAACATCATCATCAATACATTTTCCAATACGATTTTGCATATACATACAATAAATTAATTGTTGAGCTGGTAACGATGAATTTCCTAAACCAACACTAATAATATTTTTAT
>JAJQGQ010000291.1 GCA_021200395.1 Erysipelotrichaceae bacterium | reverse complement strand
ACATTATATGATATCGTTAGATGCTTTAAGTCCTTTGAAAGTTATGCAACGAGGATATACATTTGTCAATAAAGATGACAAGATGATTAAATCTGTTAAAGAGTTAGAGAAGAATGATGATATTACTATACGATTTTATGATGGAACTATTGAAGCTCGAGTAAAGTAGGTGAAAATAATGGATGATATGACTTATGAAAAAGCAATAAAACGTTTAGAAGAAATTGTTAGTTTATTAGAGAATAATGAAATCCCTTTAGAAGATAGTATAAATTTATTTCAAGAAGGAGTTAAATTATCTCAATATTGTGATCAAAAACTTAAAAATATTCAATCTCAAGTTGCACAAATATATGAAAATGGTCAATTAGAGGAATTTCAAAGTGAGGAATAAAAATGGATAAATTAAGAAATGAAATAAATCAAAGACTAGCTGAATTATTATCACCTATTAAAGATGGTAAAGTGAAAGAAGCTATGCGTTATTCCTTATTAGCTGGGGGAAAAAGGTTAAGACCACTCTTATTTTTGACGACCTTAAAAGCATATGGTATGGAATATCATCCTTATTTAGATATTGCTTGTGCTATTGAGATGATTCATACATATTCATTAATTCATGATGATTTACCTGGTATGGATAATGATGATCTTAGAAGAGGCAGACCTACTTGTCATAAGCAATATGACGAGGCTACGGCTATTTTGGCTGGTGATGCTTTATTGAATCAAGCGATGAATACGATTTTACAGGTATCTATGGATGATGGATTAAAAATCAAAATTTTAACTAGATTATTTGCAGCTAGTGGTGCTAATGGCATGATATATGGTCAACAGCAGGATCTTTATTTTGAAAATAGACAAGCTGATATAGAAGAATTGCAGGATATTCATAAACATAAAACTGGTGAATTGATTGCAGTGGGATTACAATTAGCCTCTTTGATTGCAAATGAGGATGATTATGATATTTGGAGTCAGATAGGATTTGATTTAGGTTTAGCTTTTCAAATTCAAGATGATGTATTAGATGTCACTAGTGATAGTGAGACATTGGGTAAAAATGTTGGCAGTGATATAGAAAATAACAAATCCACCTATGTGAGTTTATTAGGTATTGAAGAATCACAGAAACGAGTTGATATGTTGTTTAAAAAATGCTATGAGAATGTTTATGCAATGCATATTAATCATGGCGTGATATTAGAATTATTAACAATTATTTTGAAAAGGGTGAATTAGATGAAGCTTGATAAGATTGAAAATCCAAATTTTATTAAAGAATTAAATCAAGAAGAGTTAATAGATTTGGCGGCGGACATTAGACAATTTATCATCGAGAATGTATCAAAAACAGGAGGACATTTTTCAAGTAATTTGGGCATTGTTGAATTGACCATAGCTCTTCATTATGTTTTTGATTCTCCTAAAGATAAAATGATTTTTGATGTCGGACATCAATCTTACGTGCATAAGATATTAACTGGTCGTGCAAAAGATTTTACAACCTTACGTCAGTTTCAGGGTTTAAGTGGTTTTCAAAAGCGATATGAAAGTGAACACGATTGTTGGGAAGCAGGACATTCATCAACCGCTTTGTCAGCTGGTATTGGAATGGCTATTGCCCGTGATTTAAATCAAGAGAAAGGCGAAATTATTTGTATTGTTGGAGATGCTGCTATAATGAGTGGCGAATCGTTTGAAGCTTTAAATTATTTAGGATCTATTGATTCAAAGGTCATAGTCATATTAAATGATAATGAAATGTCTATTTCTAAAAATGTTGGTGGTTTAAGTAATTTCTTTTCTAGAATTCGTATGTCTACAAGATATCGTCATGCACGTGATAATTATACAGATTTTTTAGGGCGTTTTAAGTTAGGAAATATTATTTATAATAAAACTAAACGAATTAAAGATCGTGTAAAAGATGATATTATTGAAGATAATATTTTTGGAGAATTTGGTTTAGATTATATAGGACCAGTGAATGGTCATGATTTTGGTGATTTAATAAGTGCTTTTAATATAGCTAAAGGAATGAATCATAGTGTTGTTGTACATGTTCATACTATTAAGGGTAAAGGTTATGAACTGGCTGAAAAAGATCATGAGGGTCGTTATCATGGGGTAGCTCCATTTGATTATCATGAAGGTATTAAAGATCAGCCATCTCAATTGCAATCGTGGAGTGCTATCATTGCTTCTCAGGTACAAAAGACTATGGTTGAAGATGAAGATGTTGTTGTAATTACTCCAGCTATGACATTTGGTAGTTGTTTAACTCAAGTTTTTAAAGATTTTAAAAATCGTTGTTTTGATGTTGGTATTGCTGAAGAACATGCTATGACATTTGCTGCAGGATTATCCAATGGTGGAAAAAAACCTTATATAACGATTTATTCATCTTTTTTACAAAGAGCTTATGATCAAATTAATCATGATATTGCAAGAATGAATTTACCTTGTCTCATTGGTGTTGATCGGGCTGGGATAGTTGGCCCTGATGGGGATACTCATCATGGTGTTTTTGATATTAGTTTTCTTTCTTCATTACCTAATGTTATTATTATGACACCTTGCAATGCTTATGAGGCAAAATGTATGGTTAACACAGCTTTTAATCATTTTGATAAACCTTATATATTAAGATTTCCAAAAGGCATGGTTGAAGATGAAGAAGTCGATTTAAATTCTGATATTGAAATAGGTTCTTGGGATAAAATAATATATAATGATTTAAATACTTATACTATTATTACTTATGATTATAAAGTTACTAAAGTTAAGCAATTAATACATGATAAGCATTTATCAGCTAATCTAATTAATGCGCGTTTTATAAAACCAATGGATGAGAAAATGCTGCGTCAATTATATGAGAATAAGCAAAAAATTATAGTATATGAAACCGATTTAATGATTGGGTCACTTGGCTCACAAATAGCTCATTATTATTCATGTCATAAAATGGTAATGGATATAGCTTATTTTGGTATTGATGATCATTATACACCGCAAGGAGATTTAGAGACTTTATTAGATTATGAACATATAAGTATTGATGATCTATATCAATTAATTAAGGAGAAATATGAAGAAAGAACGTGTTGATGTATTATGTGTAGAACAGGGATTATTTGAATCTAGAGAAAAAGCTAAACGTGCGATAATGGCTGGAATAGTACATAGTGATCATGAAAGACTTGATAAGCCTGGTATGAAAATAGATCGTGATACAGCTTTATATATTAAAGGAGAAAAATTAAAATATGTTTCTCGTGGTGGATTGAAGTTAGAAAAAGCTTTAGATTACTTTAGGTTGGATATTCAAAATCAAATCATGGTTGATATCGGGGCTTCTACAGGTGGATTTACTGATTGTGCATTACAACATGGAGTGAAAGAAGTATATGCTATTGATGTTGGTACCAATCAGTTGGATTGGAAAATTAGAAATAATCCTTTGGTTCATGTTTTTGAACAAACGAATTTTCGTTATGTTGACGCTTCATTATTTGTTTATGGGCAGCCTGACTTTGCGACAATTGATGTTTCTTTTATCTCTTTAAAACATATTTTTCCATCTCTTTCTTTAGTATTAAAACCACAAGGTTATATTGTGGCACTCATTAAACCACAATTTGAAGCTGGTAGAGAAGATGTAGGTAAACATGGATTAATTCATGATAAAAATATTCATATTAAAGTGATTAATCAAGTTATCGAATATGCTACAGAGAATCAAATGGCAATTTTAGATTTAACTTATTCACCTATTACTGGAGGATCAGGAAATATTGAATTTTTAGGATTATTCAAAAATAGATGTCTTATAAATAATAATATTGATGTGAATAAAATTGTTGAAGAAGCACATCAACATTATGAAAAGGGGTGAAATGAATGCTTAAAAGCTTATATATTTCTTCATTTATCATAATTGATAAAATGCAAGTGGAATTTGAGGAAGGAATGAGTGTACTTACTGGAGAAACAGGCGCAGGAAAGTCTATTATTGTTGATGCTCTTTCTCAATTATGTGGTGCTCGTGCTTCGGTATCTTTGATTAAGAAAAATTGTTCAAAAGCGGTTATTGAGGGTATATTTGAAGTATCAGTAAGTGATGAATTGGAAAAGGTTTGTGAACAATTACATATTGATATTGATGAACAATTTGTGATTAGTAAAGAAATCCTTCAATCTGGGAAAAGTAATATTAAAATCAATTATCAAAATGCTTCTAATAGTGCTTTAAAGTTTCTTTCACCATATTTTATGGATATACATTCACAATTTGAAACTCAAAAACTTTTTAACGAAAAAAATCAAATTGAAATGGTTGAACGCGAGGATGGACTTGTTGACTATAAT
>JAJQGQ010000019.1 GCA_021200395.1 Erysipelotrichaceae bacterium | reverse complement strand
CTATATAATCATCATTTAGATATTGATAAAGTTCTCTAGTATATGATTTTTTGGCTTCAATGATTAACGTATAATCATCTTTAAGTTCTGGATAATTATTTGTGATAGATGCTAGGAAATAGATTTCATTAGTAGAAAATAAATCTTTTTCTAAAACGCCAACAATATTTATAGTTTTACTTGTATTGTTATAATTCAATGTCAAAGAAGATGTATTATCTAATTCTTTATACAAGTTATAACTAATAATCATTTCTTCATTATTAGCAGGTAATCTACCTGATGATAATTTGATATGAGATGTTGATAGTGGTAAAGTAGAAATAAGGGCAGATACTTGATTATCATCATCATAAAAACTTAAAGCATCTAAATAGTAATAATAATTTATATCATATATCATATCATTTTGTATATAATCATCAAAATAACTATTATCCTTCTTTTCAATAGTCATCATATAAGCATTAACTGCACTTTCTTCATTTTGATCAATGATATCTAAAATACCATTCATTCCCGTAACAATACTAAAAAAAGCTAAAATAACTATCCATTGAAACAAAAAAAGAAATATGAGTTTATTTCTTTGATAGATGAGTTGTCTTATTGGATAATAGAATATAGGATAAAAGCGGTGCTTGATAAACTCATTATGATAGACATCATTAAGTGGTATATAACCAATAAGCTTGCCCTTTTCTAAAGTGAGAACATAATCACAATAGTCTTGTAATAATTCTTTATCATGTGACACAACAATCACTAGTGATTGTTGTGATAATTTTTGTAGTTGTTTCATAACTTCAACAGCCTGATTTTGATGTAATGCACCTGTTGGTTCATCACATAGAATAATGGACGATTGTTTAAGCATAGCTTTACAAATGGAAACACGTTTAAGTTGACCTCCTGATAATTGCGAAGGATAACGATGAATAAAAGAAGATATACCTAATATTTTTAATAGTTTGTCTAAATAATGTTTTGAATAAGGAATAGAGCTAACCTGCGAAGCAAGTATGATATTTTCTTCTACATTTAAAGAAGCAATATAGTCTTTATTTTGCATCATATAAGAAATATGATCTCTAATAAATTGATCATAATCATCTATTATCTCGTTATTATAAAGAATCTCACCATCAAAATCTTGATCTAACATACCAATAATATAAAGTAATGTACTTTTACCACAACCGCTTTCTCCTTGAATACCTATAAGTCCATTATTAGGAAAAGTAATAGAGATGTCATCCAATATCACTCTATCCTGAAATTTTTTTCTAATATTTTTTAATTCTAACATTTGTACCTCCTTTATGTTATAATGCTAGCGGTGAGAATATGAATACATTTCCTTATACGCTAGATAATAAACGTTATCATACATATAATTATTTTTTAAAAACAAAATATCAAAATAAGATTGCTAAAGTATCTTTAAATGCAGGTTTTACTTGTCCAAATAGAGATGGAACAAAAGGATTAGGTGGCTGTATCTTTTGTTCAAATAGTGGTTCTGGTGATTTTGCAGGTAATGTCTATGATTCATTGCATAAGCAATTTAAAGATGTTTCTAAAGTTATGAGACATAAGTGGCCTGATTGTCAATTTATTGCCTATTTTCAAGCTAATACCAATACATATGGAAGTATTGAAAGACTAAAAAAAACATTTGAACCATTTGTCAATTACCCTGATGTTGTAGGTATTGCAATAGCTACAAGAGCAGATTGTTTAAATGATGAAGTTTGTGATTATTTAGAGGATTTATCTAAAAGAACTGATTTATATGTTGAATTAGGTTTACAAACTATTCATGATAAGTCAGCTCAACTTATCAACCGAGGTCATGATTATCAAACATTTGTAGAAGGATTAAATAAGCTTAGAAATAGACATATTGATGTTTGTGTTCATATTATTAATGGTTTACCTTATGAGACATACGATATGATGCTTGATACGGCAAAGGCTGTAGGGCAATTAGATATTCAAGGTTTAAAGATTCATAATTTATATATGTTAAAGGATACAAAACTGCATGATATGTATTTAGAACATCCTTTCGATATGTTAAGTAGAGAAGATTATATAACATTAGTTGTTGATCAACTAAGCTATATACCTGAAAATATCGTCATTGAAAGATTAACTGGTGATGCTCCTTTAGATCAACTTATTGAACCAAAATGGTCTATTAAAAAAGTGACTATACTTAATGATATTGATAAATTAATGAAAGCTAAAAATATATATCAAGGTAGCAAGCTAAAAAAAGAATCCAAATAATGGATTCTTTTAAGTTATTATTCAGTTTCGATAAGTCCATAATCGCCATCATGACGTTTATATACAACACTTACTTGATCAGTTTCAGTATCTTTATAGACAAAGAATGTATGTCCAATTAATTCCATTTGCATAATGGCTTCTTCCATATCCATTGGTTTAGGACTAATTGTTTTAGTTTTAACAATAACATCCTCTTCTTCATCATCTAATGGTTGGATAGAAGCAATATTGAAAGCAAGTTTATTATCTTTAGACTTTCTGCTTAGTCTTGTTTTATACTTTCTAATCTGCCCTTCTAGCTTGTCAATGACTTGATCAAGTGCATTGAACACATCATCATCAACAACCTCTGCTCTTAATAATACATACTCTGTTGGAATAGTCACTTCGATTTTCTGTCCCACTGGATAATCACGAATCAAAACCTTAGCCTCAACATTATCACTCATGATAAAATATTTATCAAGAATGGCTAATTTCTTTTTGACTCTTGTCTCAATATCTTGAGTAACAGTAAGATTTTTTCCTCTAATATTGACTTTCATAAACATTCCTCCTTTAATTACTTATATTATACTATAAATTTTAGTAAATTTATACATCTAACTTTAAAAAAGTGAAAATGTATTGATATAATCAAAGATACTTTTTTAATATTTCCACTTTATCCAATCTTTCCCAAGGTAAATCAAGATCACTTCTACCAAAATGACCATAACAAGCTGTTCGTAAATAAATAGGTTTCAATAAATCTAAACTATCTATAATCCCTTGTGGCGTTAATAAAAATTCATTTCTGATAGCTATAAGTAAAGTCTCTATAGATACCTTGTTTGTCCCAAAAGCATCAATATAAACACTCACTGGTTCATCAATACCAATAGCATATGACAATTGAATTTCGGCTTTATTACATAATCCTGCTGCAACTAAGTTTTTCGCAATATATCTAGCCATATATGCACCACTTCTATCAACTTTAGAAGGATCTTTACCAGAAAAAGCGCCACCACCATGGCGAGCTACACCACCATAAGTATCAACAATAATCTTTCTACCTGTTAATCCTGTATCACCTTGTGGGCCACCTATCACAAAGCGACCTGTAGGATTAATAAGTACCTTATAATCTTGATTAAGATAGTATTCATCCACAACTTCCTTCATAATTTTATTTTTTATATAACTTTTAAATATATCCTCATCATAATCTGGATCATGTTGAACAGACATAAGAATCGTATCAACTAATGGTTTATTGGGATTGGTATAGTCAATAGTAACCTGAGCTTTCATATCTGGTCTGGCCCATAAAAAATCTCCATTTTCTCTTAAATAAGTGGCATGTAACATCAATTTATGAGCTAAGCTAATAGGTAAAGGCATATATTCTTTAGTCTCATTACAAGCATAGCCAAACATAATTCCCTGGTCTCCCGCACCACCAACTTTCATATTTGTTCCTAATGCTATATCAGGCGATTGTTTATCTAAAACAATTTTAATATCACAATGATTTCCATCGATACCTAATTCTTCTCTTGTATAACCTATATCGGTAATAACTTTTCGCGCAATAGTTTCATAATCAACTTGCGCCTGCGTGGTTATTTCACCACCAATAATAAGTAAATTTGTTGTTATAAAGCATTCACACGCAACGCGTGAATATGGATCTTGTGCTAAGCAAGCATCAAGAATAGCATCACTGATTTGGTCACAAATTTTATCAGGATGTCCTTTAGAAACTGATTCTGATGTTAATAGTATTTTTTCCATTTTTTCTCCTTAACAAAAAAAGCTTTCGAGGAAAGCTTTTCATACCTTATTGTTCAAGTTTTCACTTGCTGGGTAAAGGCACCTTCTATAAATAGGGTTGCCACTACATTATCGATCCTCATCTAGTAGTTCTTAATAAGTTTAATGATATAATTTTTCTAAATCTTCATATTCAAGAGAAGTCATAGCTTCAATAAGTTCTATGTCTAATCCTAAATCATATAATATCGTTGCAATTTTAAATTGCTGTTGCTTTTTTGTCATTTTATCACCAATATTAGTTTAACCTAAATTGGAAACAGTATTCTACAAAAA
>JAJQGQ010000185.1 GCA_021200395.1 Erysipelotrichaceae bacterium | reverse complement strand
TGAATTTAGTCAAAGCGATGAATACATCACTTTTATGCAAGCAAAAATTAAGAAAGTTGCAGATACTTTTAAAGATACTGATGCTATTTTATATATTAAAGAAGAGGATTTATCTTTAAAGGATGAATTATTAAAGACTTTAGGATATGAAATAGAGGTTAAAGTATCTAATGATATAGAAATAGGTGGAATTATGATTGAAGATTTAAAGAACGCTTTGATTGTAGATGAAACTTTAGATTTTGCTTTAAATAATCAAAAAGAATGGTTTAATAAAAATTCAGGATTAGTTATTAGATAGGCGGTGAAATAATGAATGAAAATTTAATTTATTCAGTTAATGGTCCCGTTGTAACAGTTAGAAATACACATGCTTTTTCAATGTTAGAAATGGTATATGTAGGTAACGCTAAGCTTATTGGTGAAGTTATATCCATGAATAAGGATGAAACAACAATTCAGGTATATGAAACCACAACTGGTTTAAAACCTGGAGAACCAGTAGAAGGTACTGGGCAACCAATTTGTGTCACTTTAGGTCCAGGTATTTTAAGAAATATCTTTGATGGAATCGAAAGACCTCTTGAAGATATTGCTAAACAATCAGGAGCTTTTATTCCTACTGGTAGTCATGTTGATCCTTTAGATAAAGAAAAATTATGGGATGTGACTATTACTGTTAAAGTTGGAGATGAATTAAAAGGTGGCGATATTTATGCTACCTGTCCTGAAACAGATTTAATTGTACATAAATGTATGGTTTCACCAAATATTTCTGGTAAAGTTGTAGAAGTTGTTCAAAATGGAAAGTATACAATTGATGATGTGATCATTAAATTAGAAGATGAAAAAGGAAATATCATTGATTGCACATTAACGCAAAAATGGCCAATTAAAACAGCTAGACCTGTAAAAAAAAGATTGCCAATTTCCATGCCTTTAGTTACTGGACAAAGAGTCATTGATACATTATTTCCAATCGCTAAAGGTGGAACAGCTGCCATTCCTGGAGGATTTGGAACTGGTAAAACAATGACACAACATCAATTGGCTAAATGGTGTGATGCTGATATTATTGTATATGTTGGCTGTGGTGAACGTGGTAATGAAATGACACAGGTTTTGGAAGAGTTTAGAGAGTTGATTGACCCTAAATCTAATAAACCTTTGACAGATAGAACAGTATTGATTGCTAATACATCTAATATGCCAGTGGCTGCTAGAGAAGCTTCTATTTATACAGGTGTTACCTTAGCTGAGTATTATCGTGATATGGGATATCATGTTGCTATTATGGCTGATTCAACTTCTCGTTGGGCTGAGGCTTTACGTGAGATTTCTGGTCGTTTGGAAGAAATGCCAGCTGAAGAAGGATTTCCAGCTTATTTACCATCTCGTTTATCACAATTCTATGAACGAGCTGGTTATATGAGTAATTTGAATGGCACAAATGGTTCTGTTACTATTATTGGGGCTGTATCTCCACAAGGTTCTGATTTCTCTGAACCTGTTACGCAAAATACCAAAAGATTTGTTAGAACATTTTGGGCATTGGATAAGTCTTTAGCATATGCTAGACATTACTTTGCGATTAACTGGAACGAAAGTTATAGTGAATATGTACCAGACTTAACACGTTGGTATAATAAGAATGTTGATCCAAAATTTATGCGAGATCGTCAAGAGTTACAAAGTATTTTAGCAGAAGAAAATAAATTAAATGAAATTGTTAAGTTAATGGGATCTGATGTATTACCAGATGATCAAAAGTTAACATTAGAGATTGCAAAGCTCATTAGAGTTGGATATCTTCAACAAAATGCATTTCATAAAGATGATACTTTTGTACCATTAGAAAAACAATTACAGATGATGGAAGTCATCTTATATATGAATAAACGTGGTAAAGAATATGTGAATGCTAATAAACCAATTCGTTTATTAGTTGAAACGGGTATTTTTGATAGTATTGTAAAGATGAAATATGATGTTCCAAATAATCAATTAGAATTATTTGATCATTATTATACAGATATAGATGAAGCAATTGCATCAATCGCTTAAGGAGGAAAAATTATGAGTCTTCAATATAAAGGATTGAATGAAATTAACGGATCATTAGTCGTATTAGATCATGTTAAGGATGCTTCATACGATGAAATGGTAGAAATACAAGTGAATGATGGTACAACACGTTTGGGACGTGTTGTCCAACTTGAAGGTGAAAAAGTTGTTGTTCAGGTTTTTGAAGGAACGAATGGCTTATCATTAGCGAATACAAAAACAAGATTATTGGGTCATCCAATGGAACTACCTGTTTCTAAAGAATTATTAGGTAGAGTCTTTTCTGGAGCGGGTAAACCTATTGATGGATTAGGAGATATTTATGCAGAAAAGATGATGGATATTAATGGACAACCATTAAATCCTGTATCTCGTGTTTATCCACGTAATTATATTAATACAGGTATTTCTTCTATTGATTGTTTAATGACGCTTATTCGTGGTCAAAAGTTGCCTATCTTTTCAGGGTCTGGGTTACCTCATAATCAATTAGCAGTTCAAATTGTTAAACAGGCTAAAGTTAATGATGGAAGTCCATTTGCGGTTGTATTTGCAGCTATGGGTGTAACGAATGATGTTGCTGAATATTTTAGAAGATCTTTTGAAGAAGCTGGCGTTATGGAACGTGTTGTGATGTTCTTAAATTTATCTAATGATCCAATTATTGAAAGAACATTGACACCTCGATGTGCTTTAACAGCTGCAGAATATTTAGCATTTGAATGTGATATGCATGTACTTGTTGTCTATACAGATGTTACAAGTTATTGTGAAGCTTTACGTGAATATTCATCAAGTAAAGGTGAAATTCCAGGTCGTAAAGGTTATCCAGGATATTTGTATTCTGATTTAGCTTCACTTTATGAACGTGCTGGTATTTCTAAATATGCTAAAGGTTCAGTAACACAAATACCAATTCTAACTATGCCAAATAATGATATTACTCATCCAGTACCAGACTTAACAGGTTATATTACGGAAGGTCAGATTACTTTAGATGCTGAGTTGAATAGTATGGGTATCCAACCACCAGTTTCAGTTTTACCTTCGCTTTCACGTTTAATGAAGGATGGTATTGGTGAAGGCTTTACAAGGGCTGATCATCAAGATGTGGCTAATCAATTATTTGCTTGTTATGCACACGTACAAGATGTTAAATCATTAACTTCAGTCATTGGTGAAGATGAATTATCTGACACTGATAAGAAATATATGGAATTTGGACGTTTATTTGAGGAACATTTCTTAAATCAAGGCTTTGATACTAACCGTTCTATTGAAGAAACATTAGATTTAGGATGGACACTCCTTTCAGTATTACCTAAAAATGAATTAGATCGTGTTGATAATGCTGTATTGGATCAGTTCTATGATCATCAAAAAGCAGTAGAACAGTTTAACTTAGTCGAAGATACAATCATCAAAGAATTACAACAGGCGGTCAACAATGGCTAATCAAGTATTCCCAACCAAAGGAAATCTCATGGCTCAAAAAAAGTCGTTAGAACTTGCTTATTTGGGCTATGATTTAATGGATAAAAAAAGAAATGTTCTTATTAAAGAAATGATGAATCTGCTTGATGATGTCAAAGACATTCGAGATGAAATCACAGTTTCTTATGAAAGAGCTTATTATGCACTACAAGAAGCTAATGTTTCTATGGGTATTATCAGTGATATCGCTGAAGCAATACCTATTGATGAGGGCATTAGTGTGACTTATCGAACTGTTATGGGTGTAGAAATACCTAAAGTAACTTATGAAAGAACACCTATACGTTATGGCTATGGTTTTGAACATGCCAATTCTAAAGTCGATTATGCTTATCAATGTTTTTATCATGTTAAGGAATTAACAGTTAAACTAGCAGAAATCGAAAACGCTGTTTATCGTTTAGCTAACGCTATACGTAAAACCCAAAAACGTGCTAATGCTCTAGAAAATGTTTCAATCCCTGAATTTGAAAAAAACATCAAATTCATCAATGAAACATTAGAAGAAAAAGAACGTGAAGAATTTACACGTCAAAAAGTCATCAAAGCACAAAAAGAAAGACAAAAGCAAAAAGAGAATCAGTAACGATTCTCTTTTATATTATTTATAGCTATAATATTTGCAAATAACTAATAATATAAATTGCAAACAATAAATATTAATGATATAATACTTATGGAAGTTATCCTAAATAGTGTGTTTCCTCCAATGTGTTTTTAGGAGGAGTTTATGGAAGAGATTAATATTCATCTTGAGGTTCATATATTTGGACATACATTAGAAGTTAACGTTGTTTTCGCATAAAAAAGAACGGTAATTCAAAATAATTTGGGGTTGCAAAGATTTTAATTATCAAATTAGATG
>JAJQGQ010000182.1 GCA_021200395.1 Erysipelotrichaceae bacterium | reverse complement strand
AAAGTACTACTATAAAAAGAAGGGGGTATTTGTGTGTCAGTATTTATATCGAATTTATCCAAATTCATTTCTCGATTTAACACTGCATTTGTTATGACAGTAGAAATCTCTATTTTATCATTGATTTTTGCGACTATTATCGGGATTGTTGTTGGAGTTATTAATACATCAAAAGGAAAATCAATTCCAATGAAGATATTAAGAGGTATTGGTAATATATATATTTTCATTATTCGTGGAACGCCAATGTTGGTACAAATCTTAATTATTTATTATGGTATTGCTTCGGCATTGAGACCACTTATTGGTTTTTCATGGCATAGTATTGGAGGAACTTTTACAGCTGGTGTTGTTGTATGTTCTTTAAATGCTGGGGCATATATGAGTGAGATTGTGAGAGGTGGTATTGAAGCTGTAGATCATGGTCAAGTAGAAGCTGCAAGATCTTTAGGCCTTACAAGTACCCAAACGATGACATCTATTATTTTACCACAGGCTTTAAGAACAATGATGCCTTCAATTATTAATCAGTTTATTATTACGATTAAGGATACTTCATTACTTTCAACTATTGGTGTAGCTGAATTGACAAATGCAGGTAAGATGATGGCATCTAATTGGTCTAGTCAAGTGTTACTATTGTATTGTACAATGGCTGTCTATTATTTGATTATTTGTTCATTGTTAGCTCAAGCATCAAAATATGTAGAAAAGAGGATGTCATATGGCCGAAAATAAATTAAAAGTATCAGTCAAAAATTTGAAAAAGAGTTTTGGCGATTTAGAAGTATTAAAAGATATTAGCTTAGATATTTATGAAGGGGAAGTCGTTTGTATGATTGGTCCTTCGGGTTCTGGTAAATCAACATTTCTAAGATGCTTAAATAGATTGGAAGATATTACTGGTGGTTCTGTTATGATTGATGGTTATGATATTACTGATAAAAAAGTAAATATCAATAAAGTTAGAGAAAACATTGGTATGGTATTTCAACATTTTAATCTATTTCCACATAAAACTGTCAAAGAAAACATTATGTTGGCACCAGTGAAATTAAAGAAAATGAGTAAGGAAGAAGCTAGTGAAACAGCTGATCATTTACTCACGAGAGTTGGTTTGTTAGATAAAAAAGACGCTTATCCAGATCAATTATCTGGTGGTCAAAAACAACGTGTGGCTATTGCCAGATCACTAGCAATGAATCCTGATATTATGTTATTTGATGAACCTACCAGTGCGTTAGATCCTGAAATGGTTGGTGAAGTTTTAACCGTTATGCAGGATTTAGCAAAACAAGGTATGACAATGGTTGTGGTCACTCATGAAATGGGCTTTGCTAGAGAAGTAGGTACAAAGGTTGTATTTATGGATAATGGATACATAGTTGAACAGGGTGATCCTTATGAAGTGATTAATCATCCTAAGGAACCAAGAACAATTGATTTCTTAAATAAAGTATTATAGGTATTGACACGATAGTGTGAATATAAATTAACAGGAGGAAGGAAAATGAAAAGATTATTAAAAATGGCCTTAGCTGGCTTATTAGCAGTTTCTTTAGTTGGCTGTGGAAGCAGCACTGATACGGATACAGATAGTGATACAAAAACATATATTATTGCTACTGATACAACTTATCCACCATTTGAAATGGAAGATGATGATGGTAACTTAGTTGGTATTGATATGGATTTGATTCGTGCAATTGCAGAAGATCAAGGATTTGAAATCGAAATTCAATCATTAGGTTTTGATGCTGCATGTACTGCCTTAGAATCAGGTGAAGCCGATGCAGTTATTGCTGGTATGACAATTACTGATGCTAGATCAGAAAAATATGATTTCTCTGATGAATATTATGAAACAGGTGTAACAATGGGTGTATTAGCTGATTCAGATATTGATTCTTATGATGATTTGGAAGGTCAAGTTGTCGTTGCTAAAACATCTACTACTGGTTTGGAATTTGCTCAATCTATCGAAGATGAATATGGTTTCACATTAGAAGTTGTTGAAGAATCTGCATTGATGTTTGAAAAAGTTAAATCAGGTGAAGCAGTAGCTTGCTTTGAAGATACTCCAGTATTAAAATATCAAATTTCTATTGGTGAATTAGATTTCGCTACACCTTGTGGTAATGAAAATCCATCATATTATGGTTTTGCAGTATTAAAAGGTGAAAACTCTGAATTATTAGAAATGTTCAACGCTGGTCTTGCTAACTTAAAAGAAAGTGGAGAATACGATGAAATTCTAGCAGCTTACGAATAATAAAGGATCATTTGATCCTTTTTATTTTCTTCTCATAATTGTAGAATTATGTTAAAATAGAGTTATAAGTTATGAGGAGGGAAAATATGGGAACATTTATTCGTAAAATCAGACGTTCACAAATATTATATGTATTAGTTATTATTGCATTAATTGCTGTGTTAGGTCTACTTATTTATATATATCAAGGATCTGGTCAAGTGGAAAATGACACGGTAGAATTAGAATTACAAAGTGAATCAGTTACTATCGAATATGGGGAAAGTATTTCTTTAGATGCAGCTGATTATTTGAATGCTTTAAAAGTTGATGAAGAAGTTATTGAAGCTACAACAGTTTCTACTGATGCCATTTATGAAACCTATGATACAGTTGATGAAGATGGTGAAGAAACAACAGGAACATATGATTATCCTGCAGTTGGTGAATATACAATTACTTTAACTTATGAAGATTTAGAAGCTACAGTAGCATTAAAAGTTCAAGATACAACAGCTCCTGAATTTATCAACTTAGAAGAAGAATATGAATTAACAGACGGAGAAACATTAGATGTCAGCCAATTCTCAGCTAAAGATTTCTCTACTATTACGATTACTTTAGAAGATGATGATGTTGATTATGCAACAGCAGGTACATATACTGCTACTCTAAAAGCTGTTGATATCTATGATAACGAAACAACAGCTGAAATCACTGTCATCATCAATATCGAAGAAGTAGAAGAAGAGGAAGAAGAAACAACAACTTCAACTTCAACAAACTCTACAACATCTAGTTCATCAAGAACAAATAGTAGTAGTTCTTCTAACAAAGTAACAAAAAAAGAAGAAAATACCACATTGGAAGAAACAAATAAAACAGAAGAGAAAACAGAGGAAAACAACCAAACAGAAGAAACAAACACTGAAGAAACAAACGCAGAGGAGAATACTGAGGCAGAAGAAACAGAAGATAATAGTAATGAAGGTGGAGAAGCTCCAATCTCTGAAGAATAAACAAAATAAATACGTATAAAAATCAAATAATAGTTGCAATAAGTAAAATACTGGTGTATAATAATAACTGTAAGGAAATTATAGATGAAGAAATTATCCAAAAATAAATTTAGTAAAAAACCGACACAATTTTGGCTAGAGAGAGTAATTTCTTGTTTTGTAATAATTTAATGAGAGTTATTATATAAGTTATGACTGTGCAAAGCATAATCACATATTGTGTTAGTAAACTAAAAGTTACTATACACTATCTCTGTTAGACTGTTATTTCCTTAAGGATTACTATTCAAAGACACTGACTTTTCTTTGAAAGATCAAAACAATGGATGATTCCATTGTTTTTTTGTGTTTCAGTGATTTTTTTCAATGGTCAAATTTGAAAATTGTTGACAAATATAAGATTTAAGCATAAAATAAACACATAGAACTACTGATATAAATACAGTGAAAAGAAGCGTAGACTATTTGAGTAAGCGTAGAGAGTTTCTGGTTGGTGTAAAGAAATGTTACGATATAGTTGAATTCATCTTGGAGTAGACGGCTGAAATAAAAGTAGGCTTGTCCGGGAATGCCCGTTAAAGCATCAGAGTATGAACCTAGTAGTAGGCGTACTTAATGAGGTCTATGTAGCAATATATAGATAAACTAAGGTGGTAACACGAAGATTATATCTCTCGTCCTTATTGGATGAGAGATTTTTTATTTATACAGTAGAATAATGAAAAAAGGAGAATATATTATGATTATTGTATTTAAACAAAAGACAAGTGAAGAAGATGTTAATAAGGTTGCTAAGAATGTAGAGAATTTAGGTTTATCTACACATATTGTTGTAGGAGAAGAACAAACAATTTGTGGTATTATAGGTGATACAACAAAAGTGGATCCTAAATCTTTAGAAGTTTCACCCGTAGTAGAAAAGGTCATGAAAGTTAGTGAACCTTATAAGTTAGCCAATCGTGCTTTCCATCCAGATGATTCTATTATTGATGTTGGTGGTGTTAAAGTTGGTGGTGATCATTTAGCTTTGATTGCTGGACCTTGTAGTGTAGAATCAGTAGAACAAGTGACTGAGATTGCAAAGGCTGTTAAAGCAGCAGGGGCTAATATGCTTAGAGGTGGTGCTTTTAAGCCACGTACAAGTCCTTATTCTT
>JAJQGQ010000219.1 GCA_021200395.1 Erysipelotrichaceae bacterium | reverse complement strand
TTTAGGATTGATTCAATATAAACATATATAGCATTGGCCATTGTCTGTTTTCTTCCATCAATCATTATTTTTTTTGATGTTAATTGAATCAATCCTTCTCTATGACTTTGTTTAAATATCATTTCATCCATCATATTATTTAATACATAATCATCAACAATAGGCCTAAATACTTCAATAATATCATCACTTAAATTAAACATATTTTGTTTACCACGATGAAATATACCTAAATTAGGTAAATATCCTTTAGCTACAATGATTGATGAAATTAACGCTCTTATAACAGCATATCCATAATTCAAACCAGCATTAACAACATCTTCATCAAATCTTGTAAAATCACTACCAAACAATTCTCTGAAATACATCTTAGCAGCTAAACCCTCACGATTTGTAATATCATCCAATTCTACTTCATCCATAAATTGATACAACTTTTTAATAACATCAAAACTTTTATTATTTTTCTTAAGTATTTCTACTTGATTAAAAATTTTAGCTTTAACAATTTTCTGATGTAATTTCTTTTTATTATCACTATTCCAAGCTATTTGTTTTTCTATATTACCACTTTGTGAGAAATGACCATTCATAGGTAAAATATAACTTTTAGGTAAATGATCAATTCCACATAAAATTGTACAAACATTATTATCAGTTAATTTGTTTATGAGAGGAACAGTTAAACTTGCTTTA
Source organism: Erysipelotrichaceae bacterium (assembly GCA_021200395.1). Taxonomy (GTDB): domain Bacteria; phylum Bacillota_I; class Bacilli_A; order Erysipelotrichales; family Coprobacillaceae; genus JAJQDJ01. The sequence goes on along the minus strand of JAJQGQ010000219.1, from coordinate 3,731 downwards.
TAATTATCTATAACCAATATTTGAATATCTGAAATAGGTATTGTAATTTCATCGTTATTATATAAAACTTTGAGATTATCTAAATACAATTTCAGATGTTCACATTTTTCAATATATATAATTCTATGACTCATACAAAAAGAAAAGGCTCTTTCGAGCCGAATCCGGGATAAACCCTTGTTTTGTTAGGTCATATAAATTTTTGCTAGAATATAACCAAACATATTATAACCTAATCAAACTCAAATTTCAATACATTTTCTTTAACTTCATACATATTTCCTAAAACATCTGTGGCAAATTTTTTTATTAAAATACAAGTAGATACTGTAGGCATTAATTGTTTCTTGCAATAATTATTAATTGGTTTTACTTCAAAAGTTCCCTTCTTATCATCATTTGTTGCTGTAAATTTAAGAATTTCCACAGTATGACCATCATAATATCTTGTTTCACCACCACGTTCTGTTGATTCATCATATATATATTTCTGACCAGGATTTTTAACAATTCCAATCAATTCGTCATGGTGCATTGAACAAACAAATGTCCAAGTATCATCAATTTTTTTGTTCAGTTTTTGATCTTCATACCAAACTTTATCAATAATATACTTTTGTTTAGTTTTTGAATAAAAGACATTATTATATCTAACTGTTACAAAGTTATATTTACCTTCTGGAGATACATAGAAATCTGTACGATATGGTGAAATTTGTTTTAAAATAATATGCTTATTATGAGTTGTGAGTTCATCATTTGTGTATTTACTTGTAATATCACAATGATTACCTAGCTTTTCACTATAATATTTTATAGATGTTATTTCTGGTCCATTTCCTTTTTTAGAGTATTTTTTGATCTTACCAAATTCATCTTTATAAACAGCAAGAGGATTTGTACCCTTTAATGCATATTTTCCCTTACTATCTTTAACATAATATTCTTTACTTGCATTAAATTCATTAAAGTGATTCAGAATTATATCACTGATTATTTTAAAAGTTTGTGGATCTTTATGAGCCATAATGTATTTATCAGTATTTCCATTAATAATATCATTAGTTAATTTATCAAATTTTGGTTCATAAATATCCTTATATTTTTCAACTAACTTCTCTTCATCACCAACAATACGTGTGCTATAAATTGTTTCATTAGCAATTTGTCTGTTTGGTTTAGTATCTACTTTATGTGATATCTTAATTGGTTGATAATGCATATCTTGTCTTGTAATATAACCAAAACTGTATTGTACTGATTCTCTATAAATATTTTTTAAATTAGCAACAAATGAAATATATTTATCATCTAAGTATGCATTATCATCTTTAACAGGATAAATCTCTCCTGTTTCTTCATTATAAATTTGATCAAAATCGACTTTCATTAAGTATGAATTGATTAGATCTAATTTTTTTAAAGAAGCAACGATTAATGCATCTATAGCATGATGATAATAATCCTCATCTCTTTCTTTATCCAATTTAATTCTTGTTCTAAATGCATGTGTTGCGCTACCCTTAATTGTATGAACTTTAGTAGGTATTTCATTGTCTTTGAAATAGTTCTGTAAAGTGTTCATAACAGAACGACAAGCATAGCTTGTATCTACAAGATTACGGTTAATAAATTTTTGAATAACATCAAATTTTGTTATATCATCTTCACACAATAAATAAGATCTTTTTTTAGCATTAATATTTTTCATATTCTTTACATAAGTTTTATATGTATTTAAATTGCAACCAGAATCTTTAAATTTGCCTAAGAGATATGCTTGAATTGGTGTATTCTGTCCTTTTAATTGGTTTTCTTCTCTAGTAACCAATACTTTGTTACTAAGTGAATCATCTAATGAAACAGATATAGGTATAATATGATCTATTTCATATGCTTCAGGATTAAATATAATTTTTCTTAAATCTAATGGTTGTAATGTATAAGCACTTTTACCATCTTGTTGCATATATAAACGAATCTTATTACGAGTTTTACCATTGAGATGTAAAGATTCTATATCATAGTTTTCTGCTTTTAATAGTTTCTCAATAGATTTATTTTCATTTTCATAACGTTTTTGCATGTCGTTGATACGTTTCTTTTGTTCGCTTGTATTTTTATCTCTTGTTGTTTCAATCACAATACTATCAAATTCACCATAAATTTTTCTAAGTTTATTGATAACCTTAAAAGTCTCACGATGTGCTCTTTTAGCAACTGGAGATAATATGGCTTCATCATCTGCTAAAATATTCTTTTGTCCTTTAGTTGATTTTCTATTCTTATTAAATAAACCTGAACTTTGTAATATCTGCATCTGATTCATTTCTGTATTCATTAATTCAATATTTAATTCTCTAAGAGCTTTTAAAGATAGTGAATGATAACCAGAAACATTTTGCATATAAACAATATCTTCTAATAATGATTCATTAAATGTATATTTATCACTAATTTTTTGTTTTCTTTCTTCTACACCTTTTGTACGCGTTAAAACCTCGTAGATATAATCAATCATATCTTTATCATCTAACAAAGCAACTGAATTATGATCTTTAAATACTTTTAAAATAGCTTTATAACCCTTAAATTCTGTAATAATAGGCTTACCATTTTTATTAATTCTAAATCCAGTAACATCAACTTCATTTTGATTTAAAATCTTAAGTACTTGCTTAACAGTAATGTTTCCCTTTTTATTAATAAAATCAATAATTTCCTGTTTTTCTTCATATGTTATTTTTTGATTTCCATTAATCGTAAGATTATTAAGATCATTTAATAAATTAAATAATTCAGCTGAGTATGATAATTTTGGTGCTCTTAATTCATCAGGATAAATAGAACATTTACCAATCATTTTCTCAATTAAATTGATTTCTTGAATCTCACCATCAACTTCAATAAAACGTCCGTAAGGTGTTGGAGATTTTTCACTTCCAGGTCCTTCATAATATTCTCTACGTCTTTGAAACAAATCTAAAATAGACTGATTATCTTCATCACTTAATCCCTGATTTGATAATATTTGTGTTAATTCCTTTTCATAGTCAATTGTTTTAAAATTATTATCAATTCCTCTTATTGATTCTCCATTATTTAATCTTTCTAACTGAACCTCACAAATATATTTTCCTTCAGCTAAAAGAGCAGAATTCTTGGAAAGAATACTTTTAGATCCAGTTCCTTCACTATCATCATCTACAGTTTCTAAACTACTTCCACGATGCTTTGTGATATGTAAGATAGCAGCACATAATTCGTTATTAGATAATTTTTCTGACAAACCTTTCGCACGTACTTCATACACATTATTACAAGATTGATAGGAATCATCCATTATTCCTATTTCTTTCAAAAGATGTTTCATATCCTCCAAACGTGTTTGTCTACGTCTAATTAATCTTCTACTACCTCTTCTTTCTCTTCTTTTTTCATTATTTTCTGCAGATCCTTCTTTAAATAATCTTACTCCATAATCAACAAATTCGTTATTATCAATATCTATAACACCATAACCAACAGATGTTACACCTATATCCAATCCCAACACTAATCTTCCCATTAATTTATCTCTCCTTACTTATTCAAACAAAATTAAATTTTTCTAATATAACAATTATAACAACAAAAACATTCTTTATAAAGGACAAAAAACGACTTGTAATAATAATTATTATGCGAAATCGCTTCTCTTCGCTCGCGCTTTCGCGTAATGAGCTTGAAAC
>JAJQGQ010000156.1 GCA_021200395.1 Erysipelotrichaceae bacterium | reverse complement strand
AAATAACTGTGAGGTTATTTCGAACTAAGGTGGTAACACGATAAACTCGTCCTTATAGAGGGACGAGTTTTTTAATTATTTAACGAATTTAGGAGGAAAAGAAAAATGACATTCGTAAAAAGAGAAGACAGAAAATTAAAATTTGAAACATTACAATTACATGTAGGACAAGAAAATCCTGATCCAGCAACAGATGCAAGAGCAGTACCTATTTATCAAACAACATCTTATGTGTTTAAAGATTGTGAACAAGCAGCAGGTCGATTTGGTTTAACAGATGCAGGTAATATTTATGGCCGTCTAACAAATTCAACACAAGGTGTATTTGAAGATCGTGTGGCAGCACTAGAGGGTGGTGTAGCTGGTTTAGCCGTTGCAAGTGGGGCAGCAGCTATTACTTATTCATTGATTTCTTTAGCTCAACAAGGTGATCATATTGTATCAGCTAAACAGATTTATGGTGGATCTTTTAATTTATTAGAACATACTTTAACGAATTATGGTATTGAAACAACATTTGTGGATGGTGATCATATTGAAGAATTTGAAGCAGCTATCAAGGATAATACCAAAGCAGTATTTATTGAAACATTGGGTAATCCTAATAGTTCTATTATTGATGTTGATGCCGTGGCAGAAATAGCTCATAAGCATAAAATACCATTGATTGTTGATAATACATTTGCAACACCTTATTTATTTAGACCAATTGAACATGGCGCAGATATTGTAGTTCATAGTGCAACAAAATTTATTGGTGGTCATGGTACTACTTTAGGTGGTGTTATCGTTGATGGTGGTACATTTGATTGGAATGCTTCAGGTAAATTCCCTTTACTTACACAGCCTGATCCATCATATCATGGTGTTGTGTTTAGCGAAGCTGCAGGTAAAGCAGCTTATGTTACTAGAATCAGAGCTATTTATTTAAGAGATACTGGTGCTACTTTATCACCATTTAGTGCTTTCTTATTGTTGCAAGGTTTAGAAACATTATCATTAAGAGTGGAAAGACATGTGGAAAATGCTTTGAAAGTTGTTGAATACTTAAATAATCATCCATTAGTAGAAAAAGTTAACCATCCATCATTACCAGATAGTCCTTATTATGATTTATATAATAAATATTTCCCTAACGGAGCAGGTTCTATCTTTACTTTTGAAATTAAAGGTGACGCTAAAACTGCCCAAAAATTCATAGATTCATTAGAAATATTCTCATTATTAGCCAATGTTGCGGATGTTAAATCATTAGTCATTCACCCTGCTACAACAACACATTCACAATTAACTGAAGAAGAACTATTGGATCAAGGTATTAAACCTAATACGATTCGTTTATCAATTGGTACAGAAAATATTGATGATATCATTTTTGATTTAGAAAACGCATTTGGAGTGATTGAATAATGGAATTCATTTTTCAACCAGAGGTTAGAGACTTAGGCGTTAAATGTATAGGTGTAGAAATTGATGGTGTGGATAATCAGACAATCTCGCAAGAATACCTAGACTATCGAAAAAACACCATTGAAACCTTGTTGAATCAATATCAAGGCTATGACATTAAACATGATGACATCATTGAAGGATTCTACCAGTTACATGAAAAAGTCCATGTAAAAAGAAGAAAAAATCCCCCAGCTTCAGAAAACTTAGTAAAATCACTCCTTAAACATGGTGACCTTCCCACAATCAACAAAATAGTAGACATTTATAATTTGCTATCCGTTAAAACTAAGCTTTCTCTAGGCGCTCACGACATAGATCATGTGACTGGTAATATTCATTTACGTTTAACGCATGGTGATGAAACTTTTATTCCTCTAGGCCAAAATGAGCCCATTCCTGTACAACAAGACGAATATAGCTATATTGATGATGATAATGAAATTATTTGTCGCTTAGAAATTCGTCAAGTTAACAAAACAAAAGTTACTGAAGATACCAAAAATGTTTTCTTCATTGTACAAGGTAATAAAAAAACTTCTAATGAATATGTATTAGAAGTTGCTAATGAACTGATAGACTTAGTGACAAAATACGCTGGTGGAACAGGGAAAATACTTAATACATTATAAAAGGCTGATCGAAAGATCAGCCTTTTAAGTCATTAATAGCTTGTTGTAATCGTTTCATTGTTTCTTCTTTACCTAGTATGTGGGCTAATTCGACACATCCACCAGGTGTTAAAGGCTTATTAGATAAAGCGACTCTCATTGGCCACATAATACGGCCATTCTTTAAGCCATGTTCCTTAGCTAAAGCCACTAATAAATCACTCATTGCTTCATCATTAGTAAAATCATCATAGTCTTTTAATGCTTCAATAACTAATTCCAAAGCTTCTAATGAATTTTCAGGATTCGTTTTCATTTTCTTATGTGTGTAGATACTTGCATCAAAAGGTAAAGCCTCATTAACAAAGTCTGTCATATCTTCGATGTCAATGAGTCTTTCAACTCTAGGTTGTAAAACTTTAGATAATTCTAATAAATCAACATCTCTAGTAATATGCTTATAATAAGGTAATACAACTTGATGGAATTGTTCTAAAGGCATTCTTCTTAAATATTCACCATTCATCCATTTTAACTTATTAATATCAAAAATAGCAGGTGATTTAGAAATACGATCAGTATCAAATTGTTCAATGAGTTCATCTAATGATAACACTTCATCGCCTTTTGGCGCCCATCCAAGCAATGCAATATAATTAATAATAGCTTCAGTCAAATAACCTTGCTTCTTTAAATCTTGATAAGATGCATCCCCATTTCTCTTACTTAATTTATGTGTTTCATCTTTATTAACAGGTGGTAAATGAATATAAGTCGGAATCTGCCAATCAAAAGCATTATATATAAGATTATACTTTGGTGTACTAGATAAATACTCATTACCTCTCATAACATGTGTAATCCCCATTAAATGATCATCAATAACATTCGCAAAATTATATGTAGGGAAACCATCACTCTTAATAAGAATACCTTCATTTAAATCCTTGTTGTCTACTTCTATATGACCATAAACCTCATCATCAAAAGTTGTAATACCATCATCAGGTATCGTTTGTCTAATAACATAAGGTTCATGATTAGCTAATCTTTCTTCAATTTGTTTAGAACTCAAATGCTTACAAGGATCTTCTCCTTCAATCTCACCCTGACAAAAACAATAGTGAGCACCTTTTAATTGAATCAATTTTTGTGAATAATCATGATAAATCTCTAATCTTTGTGATTGAATATAAGGGCCATGACCACCATCCTTATCAGGCCCTTCATCATAATGAAGTCCTGTTTCATCCAATACTTCATAAATAAGATCAATTGCACCTTCAACTTCTCGTTGTTGATCAGTATCCTCTATTCTTAATATAAAATCTCCATTATTGTGCTTTGCAATTAAATAACAATATAAAGCAGTCCTTAAATTTCCAATATGCATATAACCTGTAGGACTAGGGGCAAAACGTGTTCTCATTTAAAATCTCCTTTACAAATTTATATTTTTTGTGTATAATTACTCATGTTCATTGGGGTATAGCCAAGTGGTAAGGCATCAGACTCTGAATCTGACATTGCCTTGGTTCGAATCCAAGTACCCCAGCCATGTTAATTAAAGTACAAATAGTAGTATTTGTGCTTTTTTATTATATATGATTTTTATTTATTTGAAAACAAGAAAATGCATTTTCTTAAATTCATAAAATTTTTATATTCTTTTTTCTAAAAACCTTGATTTATCAACATCTCTTTTTCGCTTTTTAAGAATAGTTTCTTACCAAATACAAACATTGATAATTTGCCTATTTTCATTTTATTTATTTATGTTATAATTATTAATAAGTTAAGTTTAGCAATGCTTATAAATCAAAAAGTGTTGATTTATTCAATACTTTTTGATTTTTAATGGAAGTGAAAAAATTAACTTGGACTTATGGTTCATATTATTTTACTATTTTGTGATGATATGTTAGAGTTAAATAAGTCAATAAAGAAGGAGGAAGAGCAAAGTGAAGATAATTAAGAGGAATGGGACTGAAGTACAATTTGATGAACAAAAAATAAAAGCAGCAATTGAAAAAGCAAATAATGAGGTAGTAGAAACAGAACGATTAAGTGATGAAGACATTGATAATATGACTAATAATGTTAAATATCAATGTGCGAAAATGACAAGAGCATTAAGTGTTGAAGAAATTCAAAACTTAGTAGAAGATGAAATTATGAAAATGAATGCTTTTTCAGTGGCTAGAAAATATATTACTTATCGTTATAAGAGGGCACTTGTTCGTAAGTCAAATACAACTGATGAACAGATTTTAAGCTTGATTGAGTGTGATAACGAGGAAGTAAAACAAGAAAATTCTAATAAGAATCCAACTGTTAATAGCGTTCAAAGAGATTATATGGCTGGAGAAGTGAGTAAGGATATTACTAAGAGATTA
>JAJQGQ010000056.1 GCA_021200395.1 Erysipelotrichaceae bacterium | reverse complement strand
ATCTAATATATCATGAGATATTTGAATCATATCTTCAGCGGCTTTTTTATCCATATACAAAGTATATAATTGTGAAGGAGCTATCGATGTATTAGTATGTAAAGCAAGTAATAATTGTTTATTATCTTTGATGAAAATGTTAGATTGATCGTCATAAATATAGATTTTTTCATTATTTTTTAAAAGTATGTCATAATAGATAAGTTTATCTTGATAAGTAAAACAAGAATCATGATTGATTTTTATATCAATATGAACAGGAATGATATATGGTATGTCAAAATCATTATCGCCTATAAAAACAATGTTTTGTTGCATCATATCATCACTAATAGGATAAGCTTGAAAATAAGCTAATGATTGATGATGAAAATAATAGAGCATATCAATAAAATAATGTTTATCTAAGAATATGATATAGTCTTGATGATTCATATATACTTGCATAAATTGATATTGTGAATGTTTATCATAACTTATACGATCAAGTAAATTTATAAGTGATGATTGAGAAAAATCTAAGCATGGATAAGCAATAAAATCATAAGAACTTCGATAAAGGAAAGGCAAATCATCATAAGATGCTTTACTAATGAGCAATTGTTTAGCAATAACATATAAAAGAAGTGCATCATCATGAAAATATACTTTAAGATGGTATAAAATATCCTGACATAAAATATCTATGAAATGGGTTGCACCATATTCATAACAACAAGATATTGTATTAAGTTTTGTTTTATTTTTAGTCGGTATAAAGCCTCTTTCATCTATTCTTCCTAAACATTCTCCTGCAACTTCTATAGGTGTTTTATCAACCAAATCATAAAAAATACGTTTTTTATAAAGATAATACTTGTTTCCTCTTTTTTTAATCATACAACCTTCTTGATGATATTTTTTAACCCAATCCGGATACATAATAACCTCCTGTTTGATATCTTTATTCAATTATAAGATATGTAACATAAAATGAAAAGAACATCATAAGATGTTCTAACGATATTCTAAAGTATACATGATTTGACCATTGAGAAGTGTTGTTTCTTCTACCAGTTTCATACCTAAATGCTGATATTTCTTTGCTTTTAATAAAGTATCAGTATCTAAAATGCAGGGAATTTGATGAATTTTCGCATGATGAAATGGTTCTTCTAATAAGACACGCATATAACCTTGTCCTTGATAATCCTTACTTACAACCAGCATGGATACAACAACATAATCCTGTGTATTAGCATAGGTTTTTTCATAAGGATTATTCATTAAAGGAATAACTTTTTTTAATGATGAATAAGGTATCTCCTTTATATAACGATATATCATATGAAAGAAAGCTTTAATAATATTAAATCCCCAATCTTGTTCATCATGTTTATACCAATAAGCAACAAATCCCTCATGTTTTTCAGAAGTAGTATACAGCAGATTCATACGATAATAATATTCAACCATAATTTCTAGAAGTTTAATAGCATCATCTCTAGGTATATGCGTAAATGATCCTTCTCCTTCATCATAAAAAGCTTCTCCTATAGTTTTACCAATTTGGTGTAATTCTTCTTTTGTAAGATTCTCTAGTCTAATCATAAATTCTCCGTTTACAAAACAAAAGGATTATTCATCCTTTTGATCAAGTAATTTTCTTCTTTTAGCAGCTTCTTTAAACATCGCAATCATCGTATCAGTATCATCATTGATAATAGCGTCTTTAAGTTTATCGAATTGATTTTCAAAGTTACTAATAGATTGTAGTAAATATTTTTTATTATTTAGAAATAATTCACACCATAGTTCTTCATTAATATTGGCAATTCTTGTTAAATCGCGATAAGAATCACCAGTATATTTTTTAGTATCAAATTTTTGCGTATCACTATCAATAAGTGAAACTGCAATAACATGTGATAATTGAGATGTAAAAGAAATAATTTCGTCATGGTCATGAGGACTCATTATACGTGCTGTTTTAAAGCCTAATTGAGAAACAAATTGACACATGAATTCAATGGATTCTTTTTTATTTTTTTCATGTTCAATAATAATATAATTGGCATCAACAAATACATCTTTAGAAGCATATGCATAACCACGACTTTCTTTACCAGCCATTGGATGTCCACTAATATATTCCACATCATCACTAATGATACTTAAAGCTTTTTCTAAGAAATAAGATTTAATCCCTACTACATCAGTAACTATTGAGCCTGGCTTAAATGTATGAGTTTCGATAAATTCTAACACTTGTGAAGGATAAAGACAAATAATTGTCATATCACTTCTTTTTACAATTTCATGAGCATCAGTGTATCCTTCAATAATACACCCATCAGCTTTTGCCTGTTTTAGTGTATCTTCGTCTAAATCAACACCATAAACATCATACCCTAAACCTTGCAGTGCCTGGACATAGCTTCCCCCAACAACTCCTAATCCAACTACTGTAATAACCATTTTGTACCTCTATTTTTCTCTTTCTTTTGCTAATAATTTTAATTTATAATCAGATAATTTCTTTGTTAAATCTACATAGTAAGCATGTGGATATTCTAAACGGAATAATTCATCCCATAATAAATCTTTTTGTTCTTTAGAATATTCTCTGATTTGATTAAGTGAATATTTTGGATAAACACATTTTCCTTCATCAAAGATAAGTTGTTGAAGTGGTGCAATGTCATAAGTACCACCTTTTAGTGTTTTGTTTTTCCATGGTGATAATTGATGATAAATTGTTAAATCTTCTTCAGGATCTAATACTTCATCAGCAAATGAAATAATATCAGCTATAGCCTTATGAGTTTCTTTCTCAATAAGACGATAAACTTTCTTATAACCTGGATTTGTGATTTTTTCGGTATTTTCAGAAATCTTAATTTTTGGTTCAATAACGCCATTCTTTTCAATAGCCACTAATTTATAAACACCACCAAATACTGGTGAAGATTTAGAAACAATCATATTTTCACCAACACCAAATGAATCAATAGGAGCACCTTGTTCAAGAATAGAACGAATTAAGTATTCATCCAAAGAATTAGAAACAGTAATCTTACAATCTGTTAAACCTTCAGCATCTAGCATTTTTCTAGCTTTCTTAGTAAGATATGTAATATCACCACTATCTAAACGAATACCTGAAAGACGTTTACCCATTGGTTCTAATACTTCATGTGCAACTTTTATAGCATTTGGTACACCACTCTTTAAAGTATCATATGTATCAACTAATAAAGTACAAGCATCTGGATAAGTTCTAGCATATGATTCAAATGCTTCATATTCACTATCATATGATTGTACAAATGAATGCGCCATTGTACCTAATACTGGTATACCAAATTCCACTCCAGCAGAAACAGCTGCACTACCAGCTGCGCCACCAATATAAGCTGCTCTAGCACCATAATGAGCCCCATCATAACCTTGAGCACGTCTGGCACCGAATTCCATGATTGGGCGTCCTTTAGCTTCTTGAACGACACGATGTGTTTTTGTAGCTATCAATGATTGATGATTAACTGTTACTAATAAGAATGTTTCAATTAATTGTGCTTCAATTAATTTAGCTTTAACTGTTATTAATGGTTCATAAGGAAATACAGGTGTTCCTTCAGGAATCGCATATATTGTACCAGTAAATTTAAAGTTTTTTAAATAATCAAAAAATTCTTCATCAAATGTATTCAAGCTTCTTAAAAACTCAATATCGTCATCTGTAAAACGCATATCCTTTATTGCTTCTATTAATTGCTGTAATCCAGCAAAAATAACAAATCCACCATTATCTGGATTATTACGATAAAACATATCAAAATAAGCAATTTCATCGCCTTTACCTTGTTTAAAATAATTATATGACATTGTTAATTCATAAAAATCCATGATCATAGTTATATTTCTTCCACTACTCACATTTAAAGTTTCCATTATAGAATCCTCCCTCATTGAGTCTTATCATATACCAAATAGGCAAAAAAATAAAGACAATTCTTACTTTTTGTGTCAAGACACATAAATAAACACTTATTTTAGTTTTATTAAAATCATTAAATGATACAAAAAAAAAGACCTCAAGAGGTCTAATGAGCTAATTTATTAAGGGCAGCTTTAGCTGCTTGCTGTTCAGCACGTTTTTTACTTGTACCTTTGCCAACACCTAAACGCATATCATCCATCATAGCTGCAACTGTAAATTCAGGAGCATTTGATGGACCAGAAGCATCTAATAATTGATAAGTAACTGTTTTTCTTTGATCAGCTTGCATAAGTTCCTGTAAAGTTGTTTTATAATCAGTAATATCATCATAATCTAAATCATTGACATGTTTATAGATGGTTTTTTCAAGCATTTTAAGAACTTCTTTTTCACCACAATCTAAATACAAAGCACCAATAAAAGATTCAAAGATATTAGCCAAAACACTTTCTCGTTCACGGCCACCACTTTTTTCTTCACCAATACCTAAATATAATAATTCGCCTAAATGTAACTCTCGAGAAAATCTGGCTAAAGATTCTTCACGTACCAGTTTACTTCTTAAGGTTGTAAGGGTGCCTTCAGGGACATCAGGAAGTAATTGAAAAATAAATTTTGAAACATATAATTGTAAAACAGCATCTCCCATAAATTCTAATCTTTCATAATCTTTTTTATAATCATGAGATTCATTAGCATAGGAAGGATGCGTAAATGCTTCCTTATATAAACCTAAATCATTAAAAGGAATTTCTTCTTTTTGTAAAAAATCTAATATTTTCAAGCTTCCAATCCTTCTTTCATTTTCCCTACAACATCATTTTTTACCATTTGATATGCTAATTCCATAGCATTGCCGAATGCTTTCGCATTACTGGCTCCATGAGCTTTAACAACAGGTTTAGAAAAACCCATCATCAAAGCACCACCAACAGATTTATAATCAAAACGATCTTTCAATTCATATAAAGTATCTTTAACAAATATGGCTCCAAATTTTGTTTTCCATGATGACATGAGACTTTCTTTCATAAGTTTCATTAAAGTGATAGCTGTTCCTTCACAAGATTTTAAAGCAATATTTCCACTAAAACCATCTGTTACAATCACATCACAATCACCATTGAGCATATCTCTACCTTCAATATTACCAATAAAATTGATTTGTTCATCAGCAGCTAACAATTGATAAGCTTTTTGATGCGTTTCATCACCTTTTTTACTTTCACTACCAATATTGAGTAAAGCAATCTTAGGATTATTAATGCCACGCATATACTGTGCATAAATATGACCCATAATGGCAAACTCATGCAATTGTTCAGGCGTATTTTCTGCATTGGCACCCACATCCATTATCATAACACCTTTTTCATTATAAGTTGGTAAAATCGCCATCAAACATGATTTTTCAATACCTTCTAAACGTTTCATAAAAAGCATAGCACTCGTATAAAACGCTCCTGTAGAGCCACAAGAAACAGCCCCATCAGTCGTTCCTTCATTAGCCAAAGTAACAGCCTTAACCATACTGGAATCTTTTTTTCGTCTAACAGACATAATGCCTGCATCCATGGGAATAGTATCTCTAGCTTCAATAATATGTATACGCTCATGTTTAAGCTTTTCTAATTCTTCACTTTTACCTGTTACATATAATTCAACATCATTGTGTGATTTCATAAAAGATAAGCATGCCTCAACAACTATACTACTACCCAAATCACCACTCATAGCATCGATTGATAATTTATACATCATCTTCACTCCATTTCTGCATTAGTATAACACATTTAATCTACATATTCATTATTCTCTTTTAATTTTTCAACGATTCCTTCAATAGTATGAGCATATAATCGATGATTTTGATAAGCATTTATCATTTGCGTTGCATCATCTTTAGCAACTGATAAAATGTTATAATCTTTTAAAACATCACCCACTAAAAATGACGGCAATCCACTTTGCTTTTCGCCTAAAACTTCACCAGGTCCTCTAACCTTTAAATCATACATAGAAATATCAAAGCCATCTTGACAAGTTTCAAGATAGTGTAATCTTTCTTTCGCCTCGTCACTAGCTTGATCGCTCATTAAATAACAATAAGCTTTTTGACTGCCCCTACCAATACGTCCACGCAATTGATGCAATTGACTCATGCCAAAACGTTCAGCATTATAGATAATCATCATATTAGCATTTTTAACATCGACGCCAACTTCAACAACTGTTGTAGAAACAAGAATTTGGATCTGATTATCTACAAACTGTTGCATAATATCATCTTTTTCATCATCTTTTAATTGACCATGAAGTAAACCAACTTTATACTGACCTTTAAAATAAGAACTCATCGCTTCATAAATCTGTGTAGCACTTCTAACTTCCAGCTTTTCACTCTCATCCACTAATGGACAAATAACATAACATTGTCCACCACTAGCTAAATATGCCTTTAAATGCTTTAAAATTGGTTTCATGGAAGAAGCTTCTATATATTTTGTTTCCACTTCTTGTCTACCTGCAGGTTTCGTCTTAATCGTTGATACATCCATATCTCCATATAAGGCAATAGCCAAAGTACGAGGAATAGGAGTAGCACTCATGATTAAAAAATCAACTTGTTGTCCCTTATTCTTTAAGGCTTTTCTTTGTTCCACGCCAAAACGGTGCTGTTCATCAGTTATAACAAATCCCAGATGCTTATAATTAACTTTCTTTTGAAATAAAGCATGCGTACCTACAACAATATGGATATCTCCATTATTTAATTTTTCATAAATTTCATTTTTTTCTTTCATTGATAATGAACCAGTTAATAAAGCCATATGAATATCAGTTTTTTCAAAAAATTTTGATAATGTCTTATAATGTTGCAAAGCTAATATTTCTGTTGGTGCCATCAAAGCACCTTGATAACCTGCTAAATACGTGGCATATAAAGCAATAGCACCAACAACTGTTTTACCACTTCCAACATCTCCTTGCAAAAAACGATACATCATTTGTGGTTTTTGTAAATCACTAACAATCTCTTTAACTGCTACACTTTGATCATGCGTAAGCTGAAAAGGTAAATTCATAATAAAATTCTGTAATTTATCTAAATCTATATTTTTAGCAGTACCGTTTTCTTGATAACGATTGAATTTGGTGAGTTGCATGGTTAATTGAAATTGAAGAAATTCTTCATATTTTAAATATTTTAAGCTTTGTTTAATATCTTCTTGCGTATCAGGAAAATGGATATTATAAATAGCAATATCTTTATGCACTAAGTGATGTTTAATTATATATTCTTCTGGAACTAAAGTAACGAGTTCAGATTTTAATAACTGATAAGCTTTTTTAACATATTGAGAAAATGATTTTTGATTAATACCATCTTTTAAAGAATAAACAGGATGAATACCTGCAATATCACATAGTGGTTTCATTTTTATATCACTAGCAGTTATTTTATTGTTTTGACATTTTCCTAAGATTGTAATAGTCGTTGAAAGTGATAAATGTGTTCGTAAATAATGTCGATTAAATATAGCCACCTGATAATGATTTCCATAGCGATCAATGACTTCAAAAGACATGCGTGACATTTTTCCTCTAAAAAAAACTTTAGGTTGACTAATCACCGTTGCTTCAATAATCATATGTTCATTGTCATAAGATTCTTCAATAATATCATAGCGGTAAGGAAAATGATAAATAATATCTTCCATACTATAAATATTCATAGCATGTAAGATATCAATACGTTTTGATGTTGTTTTTAATGCACTTAATTCCATGAGTATCACCTGCGTATTATTTTATAATAATTTTAAAGAAAAGACAATAAGCAGAAAATATGATAAAATAGATATGGTGATACAAATGCAATTAAAAGTTATAACAATTGATAAAAACTATCCTAATCTAAATTCAATCAAAAAGCTATATCATGACTCATTTCCTCGCAATGAACGTGCTCCTTTTAAAAGCTTAATCAAGCGTTTAAATAAGCAAACAGATTTTCTAGCATTCTATGATGATGATTTATTTGTAGGTTTTACTTACCTGGTAACTATGCATGATTTAACTTATTTATTTTATTTTGTTGTGGATGAACCTTTACGTAATAAAGGTTATGGCAGTGCTATACTCGCTTATTTAGAGGAACAATATACATGTATCTTTATCGATATTGAAGTCATAGATGTAAATGCTTTAAATTATACACAACGTTTAAGACGCAGAGATTTTTATTTACGTAATCATTTTAAAGAAACGGGTTTGGGTTATTCTTTTTTCAAGGTTGATTATGAAATTTTAGCTTTTGGTAAGGGTTTTAGCACTCATCATGCCCAACAGCTTTTTTATGATTTTACAAGTGGTTTCATGAATATTCAATTTAAAAAAATAACGTTATAGCAGATGCTATATCGTTATTTTGTTTTAATCCATCTTTTAATTTTTGTATCTTTATCTTTTAAGAATTCTACAAGTTGAGCAGGGGTCACTTTTAGAACATCTTTTCTAATTAAAACGAACTGATTTCCTTTGGCAATAATAGTATAAGTATTCTTTGTTTCCACAAGTCTTTTAACATTTTCATAAGGAATTTTACTATTAGTACCAGTATTGACATTATGAACTGCAATACCATCTCTTTGAAATATCATAGTATATATAGCTTCACCATTAGTCATGTTAATTGCTTCCCTACCTCTTGTATAAGCGATATAGAATATTGCAAAAATACTTAAGGCTGCTAGCAATAAAGCAACAACACATACTGTTAATTGTTGATTCATATAAGCAAAACAACCAATTCCTACTAGAATAATAGCTATGACACATAAACCTATTTTCATCCACATAGGTACTAAATACATTCTAATTTCTTTTAATAAGGGTTCATCTACAACAGTTCGATTTATTTGTATACGATTTAACATATTATTCTCCTTTACTTCTTTAAATCGAATCTTAACACGAAATGAAAAAGATTTCAATTACATATGAATTGAAATCTTACTTTTCTTATAAATTTAATAAACGAACTGTATCTCTAGCAATCATTACTTCTTCATTTGTTGGAATAACCATGACTTTAATTTTTGAGTCTGGTGTAGAAATAATACGATTATCAGAGCTTCGTGTATTATTTAAATCTTCATCTAAAGTGACACCAAACGCTTCACAAATATCTTCTACAATCAGTTTTCTTAAATAAGCTGCATTTTCTCCAAGTCCAGCAGTGAAAGCAATCGCCTCACATCCACCTAATTCTACATAATATTGACCAATATATTTAGAAACAATACGAGCATAAAGCTGACTTGTAAGAATAGCTCTTTCATTACCTTGATTATAAGCATCTTCAATATCTCTAGAATCAGAAGAAATACCAGAAACACCTAACATACCAGATTTCTTATTATAAATTTCTAAAACTTCATCAGGAGACTTATGAAGTTTCTCACACAAATAAGGCATAATAGATGGATCAACATCGCCACTACGTGTTCCCATCATAACACCTGCTAAAGGGGTAAAGCCCATAGATGTATCAATACATTTACCATCTTTTATAGCAGAGATACTAGCTCCATTACCCAAATGGCAAACGATAACCTTTGATTTTTCAGGATTACCTAGCATTTCAATTGTTTGTTGTGAAACATATTTATGGCTTGTACCATGAGCACCATATTTTCTTACTTTTAAATCTGTATAATATTCATATGGTAAAGCATATAAATATCTTTGTGCATCCATTGTTTGATGAAAAGCTGTATCGAAAGCAAAAACATGTTAAACATGTGGTAATGCTTCTTTAAAAGCACGATAACCAATAAGATTGGCTGGATTATGTAAAGGGGCCAAATCAGATAATTCTTCAACCTTGCTGACAACATCATCATCAGCAATAACACTATCACTAAAATATTCCCCACCATGAACAATTCTGTGCCCAACTGCATCAATATCATCAAGCTTTTCCACAATATTTTCTGCCACCAAAGCTTTCAATAACATATCTACTGCTACACTATGATCAGGTATGGGTGCCTTAGTTGTTTTCTTTTCTCCATTATATTTAATTGTAAAAATTCCTTCGTCTAAACCAATTCTTTCAATAACCCCTGAAGTAATAACTTCTTCACTAGGCATATTGAGTAATTGAAATTTCAAAGAAGAACTTCCTGCATTAACTGCAATTACTTTTGTCATAAATTTTCATCCTCCTCAATAATACTTGTATATTGTACCTAAAAAAGAATATAAAGGCAATGATTTTTTCAAGACACATCATTAATCTTCAAGCATCTTACATAAATCCTTAAGACTATAAAATTGTAAAGCAGTTGCTATATATTCATCAAGAGCATTATTTTTAACACGATAATAACTTGAACGAGAATATTTATCTTCCCACCAATGAGGATCATAAAAATTCAAATATTGATGATTCACAAAATCCAAAGTACTTTCCGATAAACAACTGTGTATCTGTTCTACGACTAAAACATAAGCTTCTAGTCTTTGCTTTTTTTGTAGTTGTGCCAACATAGATGATTCCCCAATATTATATGGTGTACTTGTTTCTTTTATCTTAAACAAATTAGGTTGTGGATAATAATTATAATGCTGGTCCAAAAATAAGATATTTAACTGTGCTCTTTTATACTTTTCTATAATTTCTTTAACTATTTTATCTTTCTCTCTTAACTTTAAATTTAATTCCATAAAAAAACCCTCCTATTATTTATATACGCATTTAGGAGGGCATTTTTCTTTTTTAAATTTTAAAATTTTCAATTAATTCTAATATTTCTTCTTCTTTTATGCCTATAGCAATCAAATATTCCTTAGCACTACCATAATGATCTCTTAAATAAGCTAAGAGTTCCATCATATAACTTGGTGCAGAATTTAAAAAACGTCTAGAATCATCATCCATAATTTCTGATAAATTCTCATTGATATCAATATTATTTTCATAAGATTCACTATAATCCTTAACAATATCATATTCATGACAACCTGCTAAATCCAATAATAAAGCCGCTGTTATACCCGTTCGATCTTTACCAGCAGAGCAATGAAATAAGACACATTCATAAGGATAACGTAAAAATATTTCGAATAATTCTTTGAATTTATCTTTAAATGCTTCTAGCATATAAATATAAACACCACCAAGATTGCGATATGTCTTTACCTCATCAGGCACTAGAGCAGCAGTTGCAGAATCATAAAGATTTAATTCATAAAAATCAATATCAGATTCATCTTTAAAAGGATTAATCTGGCATTCTTTTTCAAAATCGCTGCGCAAATCAACGACGACTTTAACACCATAATCCTTCAATGTTTGAATATCTTTTTTGGTGCAATACGTTGGTGCACTGGCACGTATATATTTATGAGATTTTGTATAATAGCCATCTTGCGTTTCATAGCCACCTATGTCTCTAGTGTTATGCATTCTTTCTAGCTTGATTTGTCTTTCTTCTCTAGTCATGTATTGCATAGTTATACCTCAAAAGGACGAACTCTTAATTTTACGCCCAGATTATCACAAATATTTTGACATTTTTGAATTTTTTCTTCACCAATAATATCGACTACCGTTAATACGACATAAGGTACATAATCTTTACATTTTACAGCAAATTCTAACATAGCATCAAAAGATTGCAAACCAAAACGACTACGTGTTAATTCTAAATATTCATTTTTATCTGGTGCATTCAAACTAATAGAAATAGTATCAATGCAATCTTTGAACATTGGCGTAATATCTTTTTCATGTATTAAATTGCCTAAACCATTGGTATTAATACGAATAGGTATATCTTTTTTACAATGTTTTAAAAATGTCGCAATTTGCACAACATCTTCTACACGGGTTAACGGTTCACCAAAACCACAAAAAGTAATTTCTGCAAAATCATCAATATGATATTTTTGAAATTCAGCAATAACCTCATCGACTGTTGGTTCTTGTTTTAACCATAAAGTATTGGATTCACTCATTTCTTTTGTCTGACGCAAACAAAACGTACATGCACAAGGGCATCGATTTGTTAAGTTTACATAAACGTGAACATCTTTTTGACTTTCTAAATGAGCTATATCTATATAGCCATTACCATGTAAAGTATAAAGAATCATCATTCATCCCTCCCAAGTTCCCATAAATATTCTTCAAAACATAAACCATAATAATTAGGAATTTTAAGCTCTTCACAGCGAGCAATACAACGTGATGCAAATTTCGTTGCCTTTTTAACACTCTGATAAAAACTATAACCATTTAAATAACTACCTGCAATAATGGAAGCAATAACATCACCTGTTCCACAGCGATCATTACCAATGCGATCAACCATAACAATCTGATAATCTTCACCTTTATTATAAATAAAATTTAATATTTGTTTATCATTAAAAGGTATACCAGTTACAACAATATGTTGAGGTCCATTGTTTGATAATTTTTGACACATTTGACTAAGCTCGGCAAATGAAGGCAAATGATCAGGATATGGTTCATCTACTAAAGTTACAAGTTCAGTTAAATTAGGTGTTAATAAGTCAGCATAATGAACAAGTTTTTTCACTTCTTCGCACATTTCTGGAGTATAAGTGGCATAAAGATGACCATGATCACCCATAACAGGATCCACTAGTACAAAAGCATCTTTATGTTTAAATGTTTCAATAAAATCAAAAACAATATCAAATTGTTCTGCCGAACCTAAAAAACCTGTTGCAATTGCGTCAAATTCTAAATTCAAATCTTTATAAGTCTGGATATAATCACGCATTCTAGATGTATAATCATCAAAATAATAGATTGGAAATTGGGTATGTGTTGAAAGAATAGCAGTTGGTATTGGTACAGCTTGTATTTTCATAGCTGAAACAATAGGTGCCATTGCTGCTATTGAGCATCTGCCAAATCCTGTAATATCATTAATTAAAGCAATACGTTTTTGTCTTTCCATGTTAATCACCTCAAAATCAATATATTTATATTTTATTTCCTAACTTGTCCATTACCATAAATTTTATATTGGAAAGATGTCATTTCTAACAAAGCCAAGGGTCCTCTAGCATGTAATTTTTGAGTACTAATGCCTAATTCTGCGCCAAAGCCAAATTCACCACCATCACTAAAACGTGTTGAAGCATTTAAATAAACACAAGCAGAATCCAAGGAATTCATAAATAAATCTGCAGCTTCTGAATTTTCCGTAATAATAGCTTCAGAGTGTTTAGTAGAATATTGATAAATGTGAGCAATAGCTTCCTCAATAGAGTCAACAACCTTTATAGCCACAATATAATCATCATATTCAGTAGCATAATCCTGATCTGTGGCTTTATTACAAGAAATAATACTTTGAGTCATATCATCACCACGAATTTCAACTCTGCCCGCAAAAGCCTCAACCATCTTAGGTAAATATATTGGAGCTATATCTTTGTGTACTAATATAGTTTCGATGGCATTACAAACGGATGGTCTTTGAATTTTAGCATTGACGCTAATATCGATAGCTTTTTGCATATCAGCATCCTTATCTATATAAAGATGACAATTGCCAGCACCTGTTTCAATAACAGGAACTGTAGCATTTTTAACTACATGATTGATAAGCCCAGCCCCACCACGAGGAACAATAACATCAACATATTCATTAGCTGTAATCAACTGGGTCACTATTGAACGATCCGTATTTTCAATAAGCTGTACAGTATTATTTGGCAGAATCCCTTTTATGGCATCTTGCATAATAGAAGTCAATGTTTTATTAGAATGAATGGCTTCTTTACCACCTTTTAATACGCAAACGTTACTTGATTTAATACATAAACAAGCAATATCAACAGTGACATTTGGACGTGACTCATAAATGATTCCAAAAACACCCATTGGTACTCGTACCTGTTTAATCACTAAACCATTAGGGCGATGAATTTCACGAATAATTTGACCAACTGGATCATCTAAATCCACAAGTTTCAAAACATCATTTGCCATACCTTCAATACGTTCTTTATTGAGCAAAAGGCGATCCATCATAGCATCACTCATACCATTATTTTTAGCTGCTTCAAGGTCTTTTTCATTAGCCTCAATAATTATATCAACATGCTCCATTAAAGCTTCTGAAATAGCTTGTAGAGCTTCATTTTTTTGAGGTGTTGTTACATGCATCATAGCACGACTTGCTAAAGAAGCATTCTGTAACTGTTTTTCTAATATTTTATCCATTCTTCTTTCCTCCTAAAATAACCATATTATTTGCATGAATGACTTCATCATAATCTTTATAATGTAGAATTTCTTCAATATCTGAACTATTGTGTCCCATAATCAATTTAATTTCATCACTTGAATAATTACTTATTCCCTTAGCAATTGCTTTTTGATCAATATCAACAACATCAACAACCTGCCCCATAATAAAATGGCCCTCAACATTGACAATACCACTTGCCAATAAGCTTCTACGATGTTCACATAACGCTTTGCAAGCTCCAACATCAACTACAATTTTGCCCTTTGATGTACTACGATATGTCATCCAATGAGCTTTAGCTTTAAGACTTTTACCATGACTTCCATTAAACCACGTTCCTTCTTCATATTCATCAAAAATATGCAATAAACTATCTTCTTTCTCACCATTAACAATGACCATATTCTTACCATAATCATTCACTATTTTGGCAGCATTAATTTTTGTCATCATACCACCCGTTCCAAATTGTGATGAAGAACCACCAGCCATTTGAATGATTTTATCATCTACCGTTTCCACATATTTTAACAATTGAGCATCTTCATATTCTTTTGGATTCTTCGTATATAAGCCATCTATATCACTAACTAATATTAATAAATCACTATTAACCACAGGAACTAATAAAGCAGCTAAAGTATCATTATCACCTACTTTAATTTCATCGACTGCCAAAGCGTCATTTTCATTAACAATAGGGATAACCCCATAATTCATCAATGCATTCATCGTATTAGATAAATTCATCATACGTTTACGATCTGAAAAGTCATCATGATTCAACAAAACTTGAGCACATTTAATATGAAACAATTGAAATGTTTCCTCATAAATTTGCATCAATTGCGCCTGACCAATAGCCGCTAAAGCTTGCTTTTCAGGAATTGTAGATGGTTTCTTTTCTAATTTCATCATTCCCATACCAGCAGCTATTGAACCAGAAGAAACTAAAACAATACTATAACCGTTTTTTATTAATTTAGATATTTGCAATACTAAGTAAAGAACCTTCTCTTTATCAATTTGCCCATGCAAATTGCATAAAGAAGAAGAACCAACTTTTATCATAATACGCTTAATATCTTCTATATTTCTACTCATATATTTCTCCCCTTATCTTTTGATAAAATAAATACTTAGAAATCTCATATCGACCCTTAAAAATATGAATATATATAAACAGTGAACCAACCATAATGAATAATTCAACAACAACATTAAATGAACCTACAACAAGTAATAATTCGATAATAAACAAATAACTACAATATCTTACAATATAAGATATATACATATTAAAATAATCTATCATATGTCCCTTCATTAAACGCAAAGAAAAGGAAATACATTCTGTACACGAAAGATCTTCTAATTCCATTGCATATGCGACCGGCATTAATAAAGCGGATAAATATAAATAAACAATAATGCAAACAATAATATCAATCAAAGCAATCGGATTATCCAATAAGCTTATAAATTCAACGATATTTGGTAATAAATATTCTGTTTGAATTAATGCATCTCCCAATGATGACAACCACTCTAATGAAAAAGATGGAATCAACGAACGAATAGAAAACAATGCAGGAATACCAACAATTAAAACGATCAAAATCATAATACCCTTTTTTAATAAATAGGCTGGTGCTACATGAGGGAATCTTAAAATACCATCCATAGATTCTTTATAAGTAATAATAGCATCATTTTCATCCACTAATTTCATCGCACATTTAACATATCCATGAGCAACTGGGCATAAAAATAAAGATACAAAGAAAGAAAATAATCCGCTTTGTAGATATTGTGCTAATAATCCTAAATAACCAACATAAAAATATTCTGGTATAATTTGTGATTTATATTTATCATATATTTCATCTGCTTTTACATTAATTTCTTTAATATTCATAACATAGACCTCTTTAATGCTACTATTATACACAAGAAAAAAATTTTGTAAAATTATTCAACAACATTACCCTAAAAAACATCAACAATTCATCTTTAAGCCTATATAAAAAAGCATCAAATTACTTTGATGCCTTACTTATATGTACTTTATAATCCATGCCAGCATGAACTTTATATTTATCTTTGAAACTTCCTTGATTCAAGCCTAAAGACATGTAGTTTGATGAAGCATTAAAGAGAATTGGTTCCCCCACTTCAACATAACCAAAAGCTTTTTCATAGAGCACGTTTTTATCAAAATAAATTTGATTTTGATAAGTTAAAACAATATGAGCCATATCACCCTCTTGATATCCTACATTTTTAAAATCATCAGTTAAAATATTAAAAACAATACTACCAAAGGGATCAGATATATTTGATACAATACCATCAATTTCACTAGTAATCACATCTGCTTGAAGATATTGATAATCTAACAAGATAATATCTTCAATAGGATAAGCTTTACCTACTTGTTCATATGTTATTTGGCCACTTGCGAGTTTTGCAGCAACATAAGCGAATATATCTCTACCATGAAATACTGAAACATTTTCTGTTCCTTGATAACGCAAACAAGCATCGATTTCACGAATTTCTGCAATACCTATATGATAATATAGATGAGTTAACGTTCCATTATCAGGTGTAACAACATAATTACCATCTTTTAATTTGGCGACTGATGCTTTTCTGTTTGTTCCCACACCAGGATCAACCACAGAAACATAAATTGTTCCCTGAGGATAAAAGGGTTCTACATAATCAAGTTGTTGAGAAGCTTCTAATACATTAAACTTTTCAATCGTATGAGAACTATCTATAATATCTAAAGTATCATCAATTTGTCTGCATACACCTTTCATAGTAGCTACGAAAGGCCAATCTAAACTAAAATCTGTTTGCCATACAATACATGGTTTCATAAATTACCTCCTAAAACGGATACCAAATTTGTGGAATATGGAATACCGCACGACCGATAATATATGCTACTACAAATACAGCTAAAACACAATAGACAATTTTGACTTTCTTATCATTAGGTGTTTCTTCATGTTCAGCATAATAACTTCTCTTTTTACCTTTACCAAAACCTCTTAAATCCATAGCATTTGAAATATTACCAATACGATCAAAAGAAGTAATAATTAAAGGTATTAATATCATAATATTTTGTTTAACACGAGAAAATAAACCCGCTTTTTTTGGATCTAATTCTACACCTCTAGCTTGCATAGAAATTTGTATATTTTTATAATCTCTAGCAATATCAGGAATATATCTAAATGCCATTTCGACAATTGTACAAACTTTATAAGGAATATGACAAGCATATAATCCCGCTGCAAATTCACTAGGTGTAATAGATAAAATAAATGTTAAAGATACTAAGAATGTCGTAATCATCTTAAAGAAACGACATCCTAAATACCAAAGCGTTTCTAACGTAAAAACAAAATAATTATTAAGTTGAAATAAAAGTGTTTCAGAATTTATATATGAAGATCCAATACGTGGATTTGCCAAATAATATAAAATAATATTAACAATATTCATAATAATAACAAATCCAATAATATAAGAAAATGATGTAAACTTTGGCTTAAGTGATATTAATCCAATAATACTTAAAATAAATACAGGTAATACCAATCTTAGATCAAAAGTCATGACTAAATAAACAACTAATACAAAGAATAAGCGAACTTTTGTCGTTCCTGAAAGTTTATGTAAGAATGTTTCTCCAGGAACTAAATTAATAATAAAATTATTCATGGCGATTCATCCTTTCATTTTCAATAAAATATTCTGTATATTCATCAGCAGGTAAGCCTAAACGTTTAGATAAAGTAAACAAAGATGTTTCTTTCAAATGTGCTCTTTCTATAATATCAGCATCACCTAAAATCTTAAATACACTATCATCGCCAATACACTCACCATCTGTAAAGACAATAGCACGATCAGTATACTCAATAGCCAGATGCATATCATGGGTAATAAATAAAATAGTGATACCAAAATCTTTATTGAGCTTTTCTAAGAAAGTCATAATTTCAGTATATACTCGATAATCCTGACCAGCAGTAGGTTCATCTAAAATAATAACTTCAGGATTCATTGCTAAGATAGAGGCAATAGTCACACGTTTCTTTTGCCCATAACTTAACGCTGAAATAGGCCAATTACGCATTGAATATAAGTTACACATTTTTAATGTATCATTCACTTTTTCTTCTATTTCTGCCTCTGACTTATTGCGTAAAGATAAGCCCAATCCAACTTCATCTTTGATCATATCTTTAACGATCATTTGATTTGGATTTTGCATAACATATCCAATCTTCTCACCAATTTCCTTGATAGAAAATTGCATATAATCTTCACCATTTAATAATATATGACCACTATTAGGACGAATAATACCACATAATAATTTTGCGATAGTACTTTTACCAGCCCCATTTTTACCTACAACAGCTATCTTTTCACCTCTAGTGACTTGAAAACTAACATTATTTAATACTTTTTGACGTGGATCATAGCCAAATGATACATCCTGTACATCAATAATGACTTCATTTTTCTTGACTTCATGATGTATTTTTGCTTCATTAAAATTAGCAATAACTTTATCTTTATAAGGCGTTAAATCCATATCAAAAACATTACTAATATCATGACTTTCAAGCTTACATCCAGCATTCTTTAAAGCAGTAATATAAAGTGGCTCCCTTACACCATTTTCCTTTAACAAATCACTTACTAGCAATTCATCAGGAGTCATATCAGCAACTATTGTACCATCTTTCATTAAGATAATACGATCAACATCACGATATAATACATCTTCAATACGATGTTCAATAATAACAATTGTTTTATTATAGTCATTATGAATTCTATCAATCAAATCAATCGCAAAATTACCCATCATTGGATCTAATGCTGCTAATGGCTCATCGAACAATAATATTTTTACATCATCATGCATAATACCTGCTAATGCAACTCTTTGTTTTTGTCCCCCGCTTAAATCATAAGGAACTTGTTCAAGGAAGTTATGCATATCTACAATTTTTGCAGATTCATATACACGTGGAAGCATTTCAACGCGTGGCATGTTGTCATTCTCCAAGGCATATGCGATATCTTCACCTACTGATAAACCAACGAATTGAGCATCAGAATTCTGTAAAACAGTTCCAACACGACTACTCATTTGGAAAATACTAGCATCTTGCACTTCAATACCATCAATTTTACAACTACCTTTAATCTCTCCATCAAAAGAAAATGGAATAAGACCATTAATGCAAGAAGAAAGTGTTGATTTTCCACAACCAGATGGGCCTGCAATCAACACTTTTTCTCCTTCATAGATTGTTAAATCAATATGTTTTAATGTATCTTCAGTTTGTGATTTATATCTAAAGCTAAAATCCTTAAATTCTATAATTGGTTTCATTATTCAGCTTTCAAATTTTGGCCACGCTTATTACGATTTGCTAAAACTTTTAAAACTGGAATACCAATAACCAATAAAACAATAATATTAGATACTGAACTTACAGCAGATTGAATTAAAGTAATTGATAATTCACCACCATAGAAAAGAACTGTAAACAATGGTGTAACTAAACCAAATGAAATGGCACATCCTATAATACATAAAACTGCATAAATAATCATATGTTTAATTTCAAAAATACCATCTTCAATATAAGCACCATATAATGGTAAAGCACCAACAAATAAACCTAAACATGCATTACCAATAGACCAGTCAAACCAGAATCCCCAGCCACCAATCAAATCAGCAATGACATTACCAATACCAGCTGCACAAGCTGCAGGTAAAGGTCCAAATAAACCACCAACAATAACAGGAACAATCATTGCAGTTGTTAAACTTGTATTAGTGAAAACTTTGATTGAACCATAATTCATTAAAACACCAAATAAAGCTGCACCAATAGCAACACCGACAATTGTTTGTGTGTTCCAAACACCAATAAATTTCTGTAAAGTTGTTTTTTTACTCATAAAACAAACCCCTCTCTTTTTATTTATCCTCTTAGGATAGTTCTATAATATTGTTTTATCATCCTTTTGTCAACAAATATCGACATCATTTCTATTAATCATGAAAAATTACATAAATATTTATAAATTTTCTAAATAAATGATAAACAATTATTATCTAGTTTACCTATAGGATAAATGTGATTATACATCTTTACATTTATTTGTCAACAAATATTATAAAAGGAAGATTTCTTAAACCTTCTTTATAGAAATCTTCCAGCTTGTACCTGTACCTACATTATAAGCTTTCGCAAAACTTCCTTGATTAATTGCCACTGCCATATGATCCAAACTATTTGTATATAATAATGTCTCACCTGTTGAAACATCTGCAAAACTACGAGCATAAACCATCATATTTTTATAAGCTACACGATGATCATGTTCAATGCAAATTTCTAAATAATCTCCAAATTGCACATCTAATTCTTTAAAGAAAGTTCTAGGAATATTAGTCCACAAACTACCAAAGCGAATATCCAAAACATCAATTGTTCCTGATATCATATCTTCCTCTTTTTTAGGGGCAATAGTCTTTAATTCGACAATATCATCCACATTAATTGATGGTCCAACTCCTTCAAAATTAATCACACCACTCGCAAGTCTGGCTCCTGTATAAGCATAGATATCCCTACCATGGAATGTATAGCTTTCACCTGAATTTGGTAGACGATTGACACTTTCATCAATTTCTCTGGCTTCTAAAATACCTACAACCTTTTTCATATGAGTTAATGTTCCATTATCAGGTGTAACAATATATTGCCCACCAGCCGTTTTTACAACCACGCTTTTTCTATCAGATCCCACACCTGGATCTACAACTGATACAAAAACAGAACCTTCTTTCCAATAATTAACCGTTTGAATCAAGCGATATGAAGCTTCCCATATATCATAAGGTTGAATGTCATGCGTTAAATCAAAAATTCTCAAATTTTCATCCACACTATAAGCAACACCATACATAGCACTTACTGCACCATCTGATGTTCCAAAATCTGTCTGTAAAATAAGTGGTCTCATTTTTTTAAAACCTCCTCAAAAACTAACCACATCAATTATACAGAAAAATATTAATAATAAAATAGTTTTTTGCATTTTTTTTGTTTTATGATATGATTGTTTCATGAGGAGGAATATTATGAGTAGAAAAATCACTGGACATACAGAACTCATTGGTTTAGTTGCCACACCAATAAGACATTCAAAATCACCTGCCATGCATAATGCAGCATTTGAAGCATTAGGTTTGGATTATGTTTATTTGGTTTTTGAAGTTGGTAAAGATGAATTAGAAGATACAGTTAAAGGTTTAAAAGCTATGAAAGTAAGAGGTTGGAATGTTTCCATGCCTAATAAAGCAGCTATTGTCCAATATTTAGATAAAATCACTCCAGCCGCACAAATGTGTGGGGCTGTTAATACAGTTATTAATGATAATGGTATTTTAACTGGAACCATTACTGATGGTACTGGTTTTATGCATTCTTTAAAAGAAAAAAATATTGATATTATCAATAAAAAAATAACAGTTGTTGGCGTTGGTGGGGCTGCTACAGCGATATGCATCCAAGCAGCATTGGATGGTGTTAAAGAAATATCAATTTTTAATCGTAAAGATGATTTCTTTGTCAGAGGGGAAGAAAATGTTAAGAAGATTAATAATAATACTTCTTGTCATGCATCTTTATATGATTTGGATGATCATGAGGCTTTAAAAAGAGAAATTGATGAAAGTGTCTTATTCGTGAATGCTACAAATGTAGGTATGGGAAATTTACAAGGACAAATGGTTTTACCTGATATCAATTATCTTAATAAAGATATTATTGTTTATGATGTGATTTATTCACCAGAAGAAACGGAATTATTAAAACAAGCTAAGGCAATGGGATGTCAAACACTTAATGGTATTGGAATGATGCTTTATCAAGGTGCTGAAGCATTTAAACTATGGACTGGTGAAGATATGCCTATCGATGTTGTCAAAAAAGAATTAGGAATGTCCTAATTCTTTTATTTTATACAATGATATTCTGAGCAATTAAGATATACATTTGAATAGCTTTTTCTAATACTTCTTCATGGAAATTAAAAGTATTGGTATGTAAGCCACTTTGATATACATCACACTTTGTACCTAGAAAGAAAAATAATCCAGGAATAGCTTTTTGATAATAAGAGAAATCTTCTGACATCATGAGTGGATCATTAAGTTCTATATAATTATCCTCAACAATATTGATAAATTGATGATATAAATGGCTATCATTCATAACAGGAGGATTCACTGGTGGTGGACTCCATATAATTTGACATCCATATGTTTTTTCTAAACCATGATGGATATCCAAAATATAATCAACTATCTTTTCATATAAAGCTTCATCAAAGCAACGAAGTGTCCCTTCAATTTTGGTTGTAGAGGCAATACAATTACCAGAAGTACCGCCTTCTATTTTTCCAATATTTAATAATACTGGAGAAAAACGCATAATTCTTCGGGCTATCATATTTTGATATTGTTGCAATAAATCACAAGCAATAGCGATGCTATCGATACCTTTATGAGGTTCTCCAGCATGTGCATCTTTTCCCACAATCGTTACATTAACATCACCACATAGTGCCATTAATGGTCCATTTTTACAAGCTATCATTCCTTCATCAATATCAGGCATTAAATGCATCCCAAATATAGCTTTCACATTATATTTATCAAAAATACCGCTTTCAACAATAAACCTCGCTGCTGCAATCGTTTCTTCAGCAGGTTGAAAGATTAATAGTATATTGTGGTTAAACTCATAATGATATTCTTTTAAATGTTTTGCAAAACCTAACAAAGCACTTATATGTCCATCATGGCCACAGGCGTGCATACAACCCTCATGTTTTGATTTGTAATCTATATCATTATTTTCTGTAATTGGCAAGGCATCAATATCACTTCGAAAAGCTATGGTTTTATCTTTTCCATAATCAATAAAAACAATTGTTCCTGTCTCTACAACACTTTCATAATGATATCCCATTTTATCTAATTCATTTCGTATATAAGCTGAAGTTTGATATTCCTTCATACCAAGTTCAGGAATTTGATGTAAATCTCTACGCCATGTTTTTAATTGGTTCATACTCATCCCTCTTTTACTTAAAAATTATATCAAACTTCCTTTTTTACAACAATATCAAAATGAAGCTAAAATAGCTGCTAAAAAAGAAACAAAACTTATAATAATACATATCACTCCTATTATTTTCATGTATTTTCTTTGATTTTCATATCTTCTAATACTTAATATACTACCAGTCGTATATAAAACACTTACCAATAGTGCCCCAAAAGCTATGCCATAAAACAAGCCCATAACATAATCGAATATAGGTAATGTTTTATTATCCATCATCATCATCACAAATCCCATAATCATAGCTATTGTTCCAACAATACTAATCATTCTCATTCTTTTTAATAATACTTCTCTTTCATTTTCAGCATAATCACTCATTAATTGCGTTCTTTCCTCATTCATAATCTTGCTTTGCTTTTCTCCATTAATAATTTCACTCATATCAACATCATAAAATTGTGATAACTCAACCAACATACTCAAATCTGGCATATTATAGCCATTCTCCCATCTTGATACAGAACGATTAAAAATATTAAAATATTCTGCCAACTGTTCCTGTGTTAATCCTTTCTCATGACGTAATTCTTTTAAAAACGTACCTATTTTCTTTTGATTCATAATCTTCCTCCCAAACCTAGATTAACAAATTAATCATAAAAATAACATGACATAAAGCGAGAATGTCATGTTATAGCCTAAATTCCCTAAAAATTATATATTATACGTAGAAC